>NZ_WAAS01000160.1:0-14896 GCF_008806585.1 Micromonospora sp. AMSO12t | reverse complement strand
GCTGGAGGGGACAGAACAGCTCTGCGTCACAGTGAGGTGACCCCTTATGGCGGAAATGCCGAACTCCGTGTCGATCCGGGAGGTCGGGCCGCGCGACGGGCTCCAGAACGAGGAGCCGATCCCGACCGAGGCCAAGGTGCGGCTGCTCGACGCCCTCTCCGGCACCGGCGTGCAGCGGATCGAGGCCGTCTCGTTCGTGCACCCGAAGGCGATCCCGCAGATGGCCGACGCCGACGAGGTATGGCAGCGGGCCGCGAAGGCCGACGGCGTGCGCTACTCGGCGCTGGTGCCGAACACCCGGGGCGCGCAGCGGGCCCTGGCCGCCGGCTTCACCGAGATCGAGGTGGTGGTCTCGGCCAGCGACACGCACAACCGGCGCAACGTCAACCGCTCCACAGACGAGTCGCTGGACGACATCGCCGAGTTGATCGACCTGCTGCACGGCGCCGGCGCGCAGGCCGAGGTGATCGTGGCGACCAGCTTCGGCTGCCCGTACGAGGGGGACACCGACCCGGCCCGGGTGGCCGGCATCGTGGACCGGGTGGTCCGCGACGGCGCCGACCGGGTGGCCTTCGGCGACACCACCGGCATGGGTACGCCCCGACGGGTCCGCGAGCTGCTGACGGCGGTACGCGACCGCAACGCGCACGTCCCCGTGCTGCTGCACTTCCACAACACCCGGGGCACCGCGCTGGCCAACATGCTGACCGCGCTGGAACTGGGGGTCACCGAGTTCGACGCCAGCGTCGGCGGCCTCGGCGGCTGCCCGTACGCGCCGGGGGCCAGCGGCAACCTGGCCACCGAGGAGGCGGTGCACATGCTGCACGACATGGGCGTCGACACCGGCATCGACCTGGACGCCCTGGTCGAGGTGGCCGAGCTGGCCGAGGAGCTGGTCGGCAAGCGGCTCCCGTCGGGGGTGCTCCGCGCCGGGCCGCGTACCCGGCTGACGCCGCTGCCGGGCTGACCACACGCGGGAGGGGCCGGCACGACGCCGGCCCCTCCGTCATGCCCGGTCGGTCAGCCCACCGTGGTGAGCATGCTCGGCCAGCTGTCCTGGAAGATCTGCGACCCGGCGCGGTTGGTGCTGAGGGTGCCGGCGAAGAGGTTGGTGACCCGGTTCGCCTCGGTGGTGCTCGGGTACGGGTTGGTGCAGCTGGTGCCGGCGCTGCCGCCGGACATCAGCAGCGCGCAGTTGCCGTTGTAGTTGTCGGGCAGGCCGAGGATGTGCCCGATCTCGTGGGTCATGATCCGCAGCGGGCTGTACTGCTGGGCCTGCTGGGTGTCGATGTAGACCCGCCCGTTGCCGAGGCTGGTCCGGACGGCGTACGAGCCGCCGCCGGTGATCTGGTAGATCCGCAGGTTGGAGCCGCAGTTCGCCGTGAGCGTCAGGTTCGACGTGGCGTTGTTCCAGATCGAGGCGGCCTGGTTGGCGGTGCCGGCGAAGCTCCCCGCCTGGCTGGTGTTGTAGCAGATGGTCATGGCGGCGGAGGCGGGTGACGGGTTGGCGACCGTGACGCCGAGGGTGGCCAGTGCCGTCGCGACGAACGCGACCGCGAGCCGGTTGAGCCGTGAGGTCATCGTTGACTCCAATCCGGGAGGAGGGGTGTCAGGAGCGTAGCCCTATAAATTCATGATTTTCAATGCCTATCGGCCGGGTACGGCCGGGTGGCGTCTCCTCCGTCGGCCGTGGGTCGCCGGGGGGTGGGGGGATGCGCTAGCCTAACGATCGTTCAGGTCAGTCGGTCCGCCCGCGAGGTGACCGGCTCAGGTGGCGAGGGAGTCGGCGTGACGCTCGACGGTGAGGCACTGGAGCAGCTGCGCAAGCGGGCCCGGGCCGGCGGTGCGGACAAGTACCACGCGGCGAACGCCGCCAAGGGCAAGCTCTTCGCCCGGGAGCGGGTCGCGCTCCTGGTCGACGAGGGCTCCTTCGTCGAGGACGGCCTCTACGCCAACGCGATGGCCGAGGGCCTCCCCGCCGACGGCGTGGTGACCGGCACCGCCACCATCGACGGCCGCCCGGTCTGCCTGATGGCGAACGATTCCACGGTCAAGGCCGGCAGCTGGGGCGCCCGCACCGTCGAGAAGATCATCCGGATCATCGAGCGGGCCTACTCGACAAGCGTGCCGATGGTCTACCTGGTCGACTCGGCCGGCGCCCGGATCACCGACCAGGTCGACCTCTTCCCCGGCCGCCGCGGCGCCGGCAAGATCTTCTGGAACCAGGTCCGCGCCTCCGGCTCCATCCCGCAGGTCTGCGCGCTGTTCGGGCCGAGCGCGGCCGGCGGGGCGTACATCCCGGCGTTCTGCGACGTGGTCGCCATGGTCGACGGCAACGCCAGCATGTACCTCGGCTCCGACCGGATGGTCGAGATGGTCACTGGCGAGAAGACCACGCTGGAGGCCATGGGCGGCGCCAAGGTGCACTGCGCCGAGTCGGGCGTCGGGCACTTCCTCTGCAAGACCGAGGCCGACGCGCTTGACGTGGTGCGGCGCTACCTGTCGTACCTCCCGACCAACTGGACGCAGGCCCCGCCGGCCGTGCCCGCCGTCGCGGCGCCGGAGAAGGCCGACCTGGCCGCGCTGGTGCCGGCGAGCGAGCGGCAGGCGTTCGACATGCGGCGGTACGTCAAGGGCCTGCTCGACGACGGCTCCTTCTTCGAGATCCAGGCGCTCTGGGCCAAGGAGTTGACCATCGGCTTCGGCCGGCTCAACGGCGAGGTCGTCGGCGTGGTCGGCAACAACTCGATGTTCAAGGGCGGGGTCCTCTTCGTCGACTCGGCCGACAAGGCCACCCGCTTCGTGCAGCTCTGCGACGCGTTCAACGTGCCGCTGCTCTTCCTCTCCGACGTGCCCGGGTTCATGGTCGGCAGCGCGGTGGAGAAGCAGGGCATCATCCGGCACGGCGCCAAGATGATCACCGCGATCTCGGAGGCGACCGTACCCAAGATCTGCGTGGTGGTCCGCAAGGCGTACGGCGCCGGCCTCTACGCGATGGCCGGTCCCGGCTTCGAGCCGGAGGCCACGATCGCGCTGCCCACCGCCAAGATCGCCGTGATGGGCGCGGAGGCGGCGGTCAACGCGGTCTACGCGAACAAGATCGCCGCGATCGGGGACGAGACCGAGCGGGCCGCGTTCGTCGCCGCGAAGCGCGAGGAGTACGAGCGCGACATCGACGTGGTCCGGCTCGCCAGCGAGCTGGTCGTCGACGCGATCGTCGAGCCGCACGAGCTGCGCGCGGAGCTGGTCCGCCGGTTCGCCGCCGCCCGCACGAAGGAGCGGCACTTCTCCCGGCGCCGGCACGGCGTCACCCCGGTCTGATCCCGCCGCCGGCCCCACCCGGCCGGCGCGGGCCCGCACCGCACCAGCGACCCGTCCGTTCCCGGCGTCACGAGCGCCCGGCGGCCCATCCACACAGGAGGATTCCATGGACTTCCGGCTCACCGAGGAGCAAGAGGCGCTGCGGGAGAGCGTGCGGGAATTCGCGCGCGAGGTGGTCGCCCCGGTCATCGCGGAGCACTACGAGAAGCACACCTTCCCGTACGAGGTGATCCGGCAGATGGGCAAGATGGGTCTGTTCGGCCTGCCCTTCGCGGAGGAGCACGGCGGCATGGGCGGCGACTACTTCGCACTCTGCCTCGCCCTGGAGGAGCTGGCCCGGGTCGACTCCAGCGTCGCCATCACCCTGGAGGCGGCGGTCTCGCTGGGCGCGATGCCGATCTACCGCTTCGGCACCGACGAGCAGAAGGCGACGTGGCTGCCGAAGCTGCTCAGCGGCGAGGCGCTGGCCGGCTTCGGGCTGACCGAGCCGGGCACCGGATCGGACGCCGGCGGCACTCAGACCCGCGCGGTGCTCGACGAGTCGACGGACGAGTGGGTGATCAACGGCTCCAAGGCGTTCATCACCAACTCGGGCACCGACATCACGGCGCTGGTCACCGTCACCGCGGTCACCGGCACCCGCCCGGACGGCGCCAAGGAGCTGTCCACCATCATCGTCCCCTCGGGTACGCCGGGCTTCACCGTCGCGCCGGGCTACTCGAAGGTCGGCTGGAACGCCTCGGACACCCACGAGCTGACCTTCGACGACTGCCGGGTGCCGGCCGCGAACCTGCTCGGCGAGCGCGGCCGGGGCTTCGCCCAGTTCCTGCGCATCCTCGACGAGGGGCGGATCGCCATCGCCGCCCTGGCCGTCGGCCTCGCCCAGGGCTGCGTCGACGAGTCGATCCGGTACGCGAAGGAACGCCAGGCGTTCGGCCAGCCGATCGGCAACTACCAGGCGATCCAGTTCAAGATCGCCGACATGGAGATGAAGGCGCACACCGCCCGGCTGGCCTACTACGACGCGGCGGCGCGGATGCTCGCCGGCGAGCCGTTCAAGCGGCAGGCCGCCATCGCCAAGCTGCACGCCAGCACCATCGCCGTGGACAACGCCCGCGAGGCCACCCAGATCCACGGTGGCTACGGCTTCATGAACGAGTACCCGGTGGCCCGCTTCTGGCGCGACTCCAAGATCCTGGAGATCGGCGAGGGCACGTCCGAGGTGCAGCGCATGATCATCGCGCGCGATCTGGGCATGTGACGGCGACGGGTCCGGTGGCGTCGAGGCAGTCGCCTCCGCGCCACCGGGCCCGCCCGGTGTGACCGGTCCGCTGTCGGATATCCGCGCCGGGGCGTCGGCAGGGCGACGCTCGGCTGCCGTCGGTCGTACCCCGTCCGTACCCTTCCTGCCCATGACGCCGGATCATGATCGTTCGCCGCATCCGGGCGGTCGTGCCGGGCTGCCGGAGCTGTTGCGCGGGCACCGGCTCGCCGCCGGCCTGACCCAGGCCGAGCTGGCTGGCCGGGCCGGTGTGGGCATCCGGACCGTCCGCGACCTGGAGCGGGGCCGCTCGTCCCGGCCGCAGCGCACCACGGTCGAGCTGCTCGCCGGCGCGCTGGAGCTGGCCGGAGCCGCCCGGTCGACGTTCCTGGCCGCCGCCCGGGGGCCGGTCCCGACCGCCGCGCCGGCCACCACCCGCGGCGCCCCGCCGGCCCGCGTCGACCTCGACCACCACGCCGGTACGCCGGCCGCGCTCCCGCCCCCGGTCGCGCTGGTCGGCCGGGACCGTGACCTGACCGAGCTGGTCGGGTTGTTCACCGACGGGCGCGGGCCCCGGCTGGCCAGCCTGGTCGGGCTGGCCGGCGTGGGCAAGACCGCGCTGGCCCTCTCGGTGGTCCACGCGGTCGCCGACGACCATCCCGGCGGGGCGGCCGGAGTGCTCATCGGCGAGGGCTCGGACGCGGCCGACGTGCTCTCCGCCTCGGTCGCCGTCTTCGGTGTCGCCCGGCTGCCCGAGCTGAGCGCCCGCCTCGCCGGCCGGCCGGCGCTGCTGCTCGTGGACGCGGCCGAGCGGGCTCCCGACGCGGTCGCCGAGACGGTGCACCGGCTCGCCGGGGCGGTGCCGTCGCTGCGGGTGCTGGTCACCGGCCGGCACCCGGTCGGCCTGCCCGGGGAGCGGGTGTGGCCGGTCGCCCCGCTCGACGTACCGCCGCCGGGCAGCGAGCGGGAGGGCCCGGCGGCGCTGGCCGACTATCCCGCCGTGGCTCTCTTCACCGCCCGGCTCGCCCAGGTCCGCCGGGAGCCGCCCGGTCCCGCCGAGCTGCCCGCCCTCGCCGCCCTGGTACGCCGCCTGGGCGGGCTCCCGCTCGCCATCGAGCTGATGGCGGCCCGGGGCCGGATCCTCGACCTCAACGAGCTGCTCGACCGGTACGGCGACCGCGTCCTCGACCTGACCACCTCGTCGGGGGCGGCCGGGCGGCCGGGCTGGGACAGCACGGAGCCGGGCCGTCCGGAGAGCCCACGGGCGGCGGTGGCGGAGACCCTGCGGGACGCGGTGGCCGTCAGCTACCGCCTCCTCGCCCCCGACGAGCGGGCCGCGTTGCGCCGGCTCGCCGCGTTCGGCAACCGCTGGTCGGTCGAGCTGGCCGAGGAGATGCTCGCCGATCCCGCCGACCGGGACGGGACGGTGGTCGTGGACCCGGTGCCGCTGCTCGACCGGCTCGTCGAGCTCGGTCTGCTCAGCGTCCGGGGCGCCGGGCCGTTCCGGTTCCGCCTGCTCGACGCCGTACGGGACTTCGCCGCGGAGCAGGCGACCGGCGCGGGCGAGCTGACCGCGATCCGGCGCCGGCACGCGCAGGTCGTCGCCCGGCTGGTGGCGCGGACCGCGCCGGAGCTGGTCGGGGCCAACCTGCCGGCGGCGGTGCACCGCCTGGACGAGGTGTCCGGCGACATCAGCTCCGCCCTGGCGCACGCCGCCGTCGACGACCCGTTGACCGCACTGCGGTTGGCGGCGTCGCTGTCACGGTGGTGGCGGTTCCGGGGGCGCGACGTCCCCGGCAGGCAGTGGCTCCGGCGCCTGCTGGCGGATCCGCGTACCGCCGATGTCGACCCGGTGCTGCGGGCATGGGCGTTCCTCGGGGTGGCCCGGCTCGCCGCCGAGCACGGCGCCGGGGCCGAGGAGTTGCCGGCCGCGCGGCGGGCGTTGGCCGCGTTCCGGGACGCGGGTGACGTCACCGGGGAGTTGGAGGCGCGCTCGGTGCTCTGCGCGCTGCTGATCGCCCTCGGCGAGCACGACGAGGCGCGTACGCAGGCCGAGGCGGTGCTCGCGCTGGCCGTCCGGCACGGGCGGGCCCGCGACATGACGGTGGCGCAGAACAACCTCGCCTGGCACGACATCCGGGTAGGTGACCTGGCGGCCGCCCGGCGCCGGCTGGCCGCGGTCGACCGGCTCGCCGCGCAGGGCGGGGAGCAGCGGCTGCGGGTGCTCGCGCGGGCCAACCTCGCCGAGGTGTCCCGCCTGGAGGGCCGCTACGCCGACGCCGTCGACCAGGGCCGGCGGGTGGTGGCGGCGCTGGCGGACCTCGGCGACCCGGGCCACCGTCGCCGGGTGCTCGGCACGGTGGGGCTGGCGCTGGCCCGCGACGGCCGGTCCGCCGAGGCGGCCGAGGTGCTGGCCGAGCTGCGCCCGCCCCCGGTGCCCCGCGCCGAGGAGGCCTGGTCGCCCGGGCGCCTGCCGGGTGCGCCGACGCCCGGGGCACGCCCGGAGGACGGGATCTGCGCGCTGATCGAGGGGAACCTGGCCCTGTGCCGGGGCGACCGCGAGCTGGCGGCGGAGTGGTTCGCCGCGGCGGCGGAAGCGGGCGTCGACGGCCAGGACCGGCGTGACGTGGTGGAGGCGCTGGTGGGGCTGGCCGCCAGCTCGGGCGACCCCGGCGTGCTGGACCGTCTCGACCGGGCCTGCCGGCAGAGCGGTGTCCGGCTGCTGCCGCACGAGGAGGAGCAACTGCGCCCGTGGAGAGCGGGCCGGAACGGGTGGCCCGTCGGCGACGGCGTCGGTCGTCGCGTGGAGGGCGTGGCGCAGAGCGAGTGGAGGGCGTTGCGCAGAGCGACCGGGGGTGACGCGGGCGACGAAGCCCCTCTTGCTACCCCTCGCTCGTCGCCCGCGCCATCACCCCCCGGTGCGTCCCCACTGCCCGAAGACTAGCCACCGCCCGCACGCCGTCCCGTCCGGTTTGAACGTCTATCGTCCCGTGGGCGCAGCAGTTCTGCCGCTCTTTCTGCCGGTGCCGAGCGGGCCCGGGAACGGGTCAGGAGGGCGTGACCGTCTCGTCGCAGTCGGCGGCGGATCCGGTGCTTCCGGCGGTGGCGCCGGGGTGCACCGCGTCCCGGACCCGGCGCAGCCCGTCGAGCAGGGCGTCCAGGGCCGCCGGCTCGAGCTGGCCGGTGAACCACTGCTCGATGATCCGTAGGTGCCCGGGCAGGGTCTCGTCGAGGCGTTGCAGGCCGGTGGCGGTGACCACGGCGAACGAGCTGCGCCGGTCGGAGGGGCAGGCGCGGCGGGTGAGCAGCCCGTCGCGTTCCATCCGGTCCACCACGCGAGTGACGCCGCTCGTCGAGAGCGAGGTCTGGGCGGCGAGGTCGGTCATCCGTAACTGGTTGCCGGGTGAGCGGGCGAGTCTGGTCAGCACCTCGAACTCGACCGGTGAGAGGCCGTGCTCCTCGAACTGGGCGGCGAACCGGGCCGAGAGCCCGGCGTGCGCCTCGACGAGCAGGCCGACAGCGGTGATCCGGGGGTCGTCGAACACGTTCTGGTCCACGCGCCCATCGTAGCAGTACTTGACACGAGGAATATTGCTGTGCCTATAGTTGCTGCGACAGTCGTTGGGCTACTAAACAACTTCCCCCACGGAGGGCAGCTTCATGACCAGCAGCACCGCACCGGTTACCCGCGACTGGGACGGCCTCACCATCCCGACCGCCGGCACCTACCTGCTGGACGCCGCGCACAAGCGCGTGGGCTTCGTCGCCCGGCACATGATGGTCAGCAAGGTACGCGGTGAGTTCGCCGACGCCAGCGCCACCATCACCGTCGCCGAGGACCCGATGCAGTCCTCGGTCAGCGCCACCATCCAGGCGGCCACCATCAACACCAACCAGGCCGACCGGGACGCGCACCTGCGCAGCCCCGAGTTCCTCGACGCCGAGGCCTTCCCGACCCTGGAGTTCCGCAGCACGGCCGTGAAGTCCCGCGACGGCAACGAGTTCGTCCTCTCCGGCGACCTGACCATCAAGGGCGTCACCCGCCCGGTCGACCTGGAGGTCGAGTTCGAGGGCGTGGGCCGCAGCCCGTTCGGGCAGGACATCTTCGGCTTCTCCGCCTCCACCGAGATCGACCGTGAGGACTTCGGCCTGACCTGGAACGTCGCTCTGGAGACCGGGGGCGTGCTGGTCGGCAAGAAGATCAAGATCGAGATCGAGGGCGAGGCCGTCCGCCAGGCCTGATCCGCCGTACCGCTTCCGGGCCCGCGCCGCGTCACGGCGCGGGCCCGACGCGTGTACGTAGGGTGGAAGTCACCGACCGGGTGCGATTTGTCACGACTCATTCGCGGACCGATCTGGTGCCGGGCGGCACCGGCTGGGTAGAGATGCCGCCGGGAGCGCGTCCGCCGACCGGAGTACGGTCGTCCCGGCCGTGGGACCGCCGCGACCTCCTCTGGTCCCGGCGATGCCGACACTCCTAACGTGGAGGGGTTCACCACGCGCTTACCGGGCCGGTACGGTCCGACTGCGCCTCGCGCCGGGAGGAAACATGGGCAGGGACGTCGAGCAGGGCGCCTTCTCCCGGGAGGACCGGGTCCGCTACCGACAGAAGGTCCGGCGGTGCCTGGACGTCTTCGCCCTGATGCTGGACGACTTCGGCTTCGACGCCGACCGGCCGATGACCGGGCTGGAGATCGAGCTGAACCTGGTCGACTCGGCGGCCGAGCCGGCGATGCGCAACGACCAGATCCTCGCCGACATCGCCGATCCGCTCTTCCAGACCGAGCTGGGCCAGTTCAACCTGGAGCTGAACGCGCCGCCCCGGCTGATCGAGGGCGACGGCTTCGCCGACTACGAGCAGGACCTGCGCGGCAGCCTCTCCCGCGCCGACGAGCGGGCCGCCAAGTCGGACGCGAAGATCGTCCTGGTCGGCATCCTGCCCACCCTCACCGAGCGTCACCTCGTCGAGGACAACCTCTCCACCAACGAGCGGTACCGGGTGCTCAACGACCAGATCGTCGGCGCCCGGGGCGAGGACATCGAGCTCGACATCCGAGGCGTCGAACGCCTCCAGACCCACACCGACTCGATCGCCCCCGAGGCCGCCTGCACCAGCCTCCAGTTCCACCTCCAGGTCGCCCCGGACAGCTTCGCCGACTACTGGAACGCCTCCCAGGCCATCGCCGGGGTGCAGGTGGCCGTCGGGGCCAACTCGCCCTTCCTCTACGGGCGGCAGCTCTGGGCGGAGACCCGCATCGCCCTGTTCGAGCAGGCCACCGACACCCGGCCGGACGAACTGAAGGCGCAGGGCGTACGACCCCGGGTCTGGTTCGGCGAACGCTGGATCACCTCGATCTTCGACCTCTTCGAGGAGAACGTCCGCTACTTCCCGCCGCTGCTGCCGATCTGCGAGGACGAGGACCCGGTCGAGGTCCTGCACGGCGGCGGCGTGCCGGAGCTGGGCGAGCTGCGCCTGCACAACGGCACCGTCTACCGGTGGAACCGGCCGGTCTACGACATCATGAACGGCCGCCCGCACCTGCGGGTGGAGAACCGCGTGCTGCCGGCTGGCCCGACCGTGGTCGACATGCTGGCCAACGCCGCCTTCTACTTCGGGCTGGCGCGCGGGCTGGCGGAGTCCGACCGGCCCATCTGGAGCCAGCTCACCTTCAGCTCCGCCGAGGAGAACTTCCACGCCGCCGCCCGGCGCGGCATGGACGCCGTCCTGCACTGGCCCCGCCTCGGCGAGGTGCCGGTGACCAAGCTGGTCCTGGACGTCCTGCTGCCCAAGGCGGCCGCCGGGCTCGACCGGTTCGGGGTGTCCCCGGCCGAACGCGACCGGCTGCTCGACATCATCGAGCAGCGCTGCCGTACGGGCCGCAACGGCGCGGTCTGGCAGACCGAGGCGGTCTGGGCGGCCGAGCGGCACCGCGGCATGGACCGGGGCGCCGCCCTGCACCACATGGTGCAGCGCTACGCCGAGCTGCAACGCAGCAACGAGCCCGTGCACACCTGGCCCGTCGACTGACCGTCCCGGCGCCCCGAGGCGGTGACGCCCCTCAGTGGGCCGGGGTGGAGTGCGGCGGTGAGGCCCCTCAGTGGGCCGGGGTGGGAGTGGCCAACGCCGCCCGGCCGCCGGTCAGCGGGTGCGGCGGCCGGAGCGGGATCGGCGGCCGGTGGCCTGCGGTTCCGCCGGATCGTCGGCGGCCGGCAGGGCCGGCTCCCCGGTCGTCGCCGACGCCAACGTGCCGTCCCCGGGGGCCGAAGCGGTCGGCTTCCCGGCCGGCGTCCCGGACGCGGCCGGCTCCCCGGCTGGCGTGCCGGACGCCGCCGCGGGTCTCGCGGAGGCGGGGACCGGCGCCGGTTCGCGGTCGGCGGGAAACGCTCCTTCGCCCGCCGCGACGGGCTCCCCGCCCGGCGCGCTGCCGCCCGACCCGGTGAAGGCGTCACTGTCGCCCGGCCTGGTGAAGGCGTCGCTGCCGCCCGGCCCGGTGAAGGTGTCACTGTCGCCCGACCTGGCGGAGGCGTCGCTGCCGCCCGGCGTCGTGCGGGTGTCGCTGCGGTCCGGCGTCGCCGGGGCGTCGCCGTCGGTGCCGCCGACCGGAGGGGTCTGCCGCCCCGGGTCGCCCGGGTGGTCGGCGGGCTCGCCGGTGCGTTGGCGGGGGACCCGCACCGGCCCCCGGGCCGCGGCCCGTCGGGCGGCCCGCTGGGCGAGGACGGTGACCAGGACGGCGCCGCCGACCCCGACGATCACCGCGTACGGCGCGATCAGGTGCGCCGACACCTGCTCCGGGCTGATCGCGGTCAGCCTCGGCACCGCCAGGAAGTACGCGGTCGCGACGAGCAGCGGCCCGGCCGCACCCGAGACGGCCGCCCCGACCCGGTGATCGGGGTCCCGGGCGTCCCGGCGGGCCGCGAGGGCACCGATCACCAGCGCGGAACCGAGGGACAGCAGCGCCCCCGGCCAGTAGAAGTAGTCGCGGATCCAGTACCGCCCGTCGTCGGGGCCGAGCTGCCAGATGCCGAGCTGGGCGCTGGTCAGGCCGCGCCCGGCCAGCACGCCGTCCACGACGGCGATCACGGCGAGCAGCCAGAGCCAGCCGACGGTGGCGAGCACGTTGTTCGCGGCGGCCCGCGAGCGCAGCGCCCAGGCCGCCGTCAGCACGCCGACCAGCACGCCGACCGCCGCGTAGGCGGCCGCGACGTTCCGGGGCGAACCGGTGTCGGCCACCGCCACCGCCTGCCGGGCCGGTACGGCCACCAGCAGCACGGTGATCAGTGCGCCCACCCCGGCGGCCACGGCGAGCGCGGCGGAGCCGAGGGCGCCGCCACCCGGTCCGGCCGGAGCCGCGTCGGCGGGACCGGTGTCCGGTGCCGGGGCGCGGTCGCGCAGCCGCTGCGCGCAGACCGCGCCGAAGACCGTCGAGGTGGCCGCGATCCAGGTGGCCCAGATCAGGCCCGCCACCCAGGCGGTCGCGCCGGCGGTCGCGTCCGCCGGCGCCCAGTTGATGATGCCCAGCCCGTAGCCGAAGCCCAGTTGGGCCGCGCCCGCGCCGGCAGCGACGCCGACCGCGATCGCGATCGATCCTCCCCAGCCTCGTCTGGCCATGCCGGGGAGCGTAACGTCCCGTGGTCGGCGCGGCGAGTCGTGGAGGTCCGGCCCGGGCGACCGCGATGACGCCGGCGTTGACGGGAGCGGGTACGGTCGCCGGTGATCGAGGCGGGGTGGGCGTATGACGGACGGGGACACGGGCGCGCGGGACGACGCCGGGCCGGACCGGTCGACGCTGCTGCTCAGGGGCGGGTTGGCCGTCGTGCTGCTCGCTGCCGTCGGCGCGACCGGCGGCTGGCTCCTGGCCGGCGAGGACGACCCGTCGGCCCCGCCGACGGCGGCGGAGGGTCTGCCCGCCACCAGCACGCCCGCCGCGACCCGATCGACCCCGGGCCGGTCCGCGCCGGCGGCGGCTCCCCGGACGACCGCACCGAGCCGCTCCGCCGGGCTGACGGTCCCGCCGCTCGTCGGCGAGGATTTCACGGACGCCCGCGAGGAGCTCCGCGAGAAGCGGCTGGGCTGGCGGCTCGTCTTCGGCCGTGGCACCGGGACGACCGTGGAGCGAACCTCCCCGGAGGTGGGCGCCGAGGTGCAGCCCGGGCGCACCGTGACGCTCTACGTGAGCGGTCCGGCCCCGGCCGCCACCGTGCCGGACGTGGTGGGCGACGACTGCGACGACGCGGCGGACGAGCTGGTCGACGAGGGCTTCTACCCGCAGTACCGGACGGGCAAAACCGGCAAGGTCAGCCGCCAGGATCCGGCCGGCGACGGTGCGGGCCGGTGGAACGACCAGGTGTCGATCTGGTGCGGCGACGCGCCGGAGGACGACGGTTCGCCCTCCCCGACGCCGTGACGGAGCGTCCGACACGCTGATCCCGGCCGATGGCCTCCGGGACCGCTAGGTTGGCGGTCAGGGCCCGCGACGCCCGCCCGGGCCGGGAGAGGACGCGCCATGAGTGAGCGTCAGCGAGCGAACCGTCGGCACGGTGCGGTGGTGCCTCAGGTCGGCACGCAGCGGAGCGGAGTGCCGGCATGAGTGACGAGCGCCGGGAGCCGCCCGCCGGGGAACACGACGACCGGACCCGCCCGCTGCCTCCGCCGGGCGATCCCTCGGCCGGGCCGGAACCCGACCGTACGCAGCCGCTGCCCCGCCCCGACCGGAGCGCCCCGGACGCCGGCGACGCCACCCGGCCGATGCCCGGCGACGGCACCGCCCCGCTGGACCGTACGGCTGCCGTGCCGCCGGAGCGGTCCGGGCCGGCGGCATGGTCCGGCCGGGCGGAGGTGCGCCCCGGCGGGCCGGCCGACCAGCCGGAGGCCGAGTGGTACGCGGAGGAGCAGGACTCGCGGCGCTGGTGGCTGCCGATCCTGTGGGGCGTGATCGTGCTGCTGCTGCTCGGCCTGCTCGGCACCGGGCTGTGGCTGGCCCTCCAATCGGCGGACGACGGTCCGAGCGGGCCGGAGCCGTCGCCGTCGCCGTCGGTGACCCGCGCGTCGCCGACCACCGCCGCGCCGACCTCGGCGGCCCCCACCAGCTCGTCGCCCTCGGCGTCCCCGACGCCCTCGGAGCCGGCCGAACTGCCGATGCCGCCGGTGGTGAACCTGCCGCTGGAGACGGCGCAGGCCATCCTGGACGACGTCGGGCTGGACCACCGGGTCGAGTACGAGACGTCGGACCGTCCGGCCGGCACGGTGATCCGCACCGAGCCGGCGGCGGGGGAGCTGGTGCCGGCGGACGAGGAGGTCACGCTGGTGGTGGCTCGCGACGCCGCCTCGCCGACCGGCGAGGTCACGCCGTCGGTCGAACCGACCGCCACCCGGTGAGCCGCCGGCCAGCGCGTAGCGCCACGACCTGCGTCGTCACGCCTACGGCCCGCGCCGCCGCGTCACCACATGCGTCGTCTCGTTCCGACCATGCCGAGCCCGGCCAGCGAGATGGCCAGTCCGAAGATGCCGGACCAGAAGAGGGAACGGCGGACGTCGTCGGGTGCGGGGCGGGCGGCGTGTGCCGCACCGTCCGGGGAGCCCGTGGGAACCCCCGCCCCGGCTGCGGGTCCGGAGTCGCCCGCGGCGCCGAGCGCTTCCGGTTCCCTCGGCCCGGTCAGTGCGTACGGGGGGTCGAGGGCGTCCGGCACGTCGTCGCCGTAGGGCGGGTCCTCGTCCACCACGGTGATCTCCGGTGCCGGGACCGGGGTGGTCAGCCGCGTGGTGGACGAGAGGGCGGGATCGCGGACCACGACCACCAGTGTGGTGGCGGCGCCGATCAGCGCCAGTAGTCCGAAGGCGTAGGCGATACGGGAGCGGTGGTGCCGCCGCGCGGCGGGCTGATTGACCATGGCCATCCCAGGTTCGGGGTCCTGGACGCGCGGGGTGGAAACGTGCCGGGGTGGGCGTACCTCATCTTATGGCGACGGCATGCCCCTCGACTGCCGATCGCGCAGGTCAGCCCACCCGGACCGGAGTGCGGGCGGCGGGCCGGCGCGGCGCCCGCACGGTGTGCGGACGCGGCTCGGGGGCCGAGCGCAGGTGGCGCAGCCCCTCCCGCTGGACGAAGATCGACCGCCGGCTGACCGCGTCCCCCGATGCGTTCAACTCGTAGCCTTCGAGCCAGATCCAGCCGTCGTAGGTCGGCCAGTCCAGCACCCGGATGACCCGGAACATGATGGGCCTGAGGAACTGGACACTCGCCGCGCGAGTCACGTGCAGTACGTCACCGGAGCGGGGAAGCACATGGGCTCCTGGGAAGGGTCGGCCGGCCGAGG
>NZ_WAAS01000159.1:0-14912 GCF_008806585.1 Micromonospora sp. AMSO12t | reverse complement strand
CGCGAGTTGCTGGCCGAGCTGGCGGCGGGCGGCGCGGCCCTGCCGACGCGGCGGGACGAGCGGTGGCGGTGGCCGCTGCCGCCCGCGGCGAGCCGCCGGGTGGAGACGCTGCCGGGCGTGGAGCTGCGGCGGATCGCGGCGGCGGCGGCGGGAGCCCTGCGCGACGCCAGCACCCACGGCGTCGGCGGGCGTGCGGTGGGGCAGCGGGCGCTGCGGGACGCGCTGCTCGACCACGTGCCCGTGGTGGTCACCCCGGAGGACCCGCCCGGCGAGCCGGTCGAGGTGACCCAGCGGATGGTCCAGGGGGTGGTCCGGATGGGCTTCCTGGGACCCGCCGAGGGGGTGGCCGGGACGGTCGGCGGGGGCGACGTCCAGGTGCGCACGGTTGGCCGATGGGTCGGCCTGGTGGGACCGTACGGAGCGATATGGTCGCAGAAGGCCACCGAACTTGCCGTGCGGCCCCTCTGAATTCATCCGTTCGGCTGACCCTCGGTCATTCTTCTGTCCTGGGGCTGCCGTTGGGGGGGTGCTTCAACCCGGCTGTCCGGGTACCGTCCATCCTCGGATCCAACGCACCGTAGGCGAGTGGATCCGCTGGGGAGTGAGGTGCGCGAGCGATGCCGTGGTGGTCATGGCGCCCCGGTCCCGCCAACGGCGGCGGCGACCCGGAAAGGCGGAGCGGGGTCACAGTGGAGAGCACCGTCCGGGTCGGACCACCGACCCCCCGTCAGCCGGGAGACGACTGCCCGCCGACGGAGCGAGCCGTGATCGCGGACATGCCCGCCACGGTCGAGCCGGTCACCCTACGCCGCGTCTGCGACGCACTCGACAGGCTCGACGTGCGCTACCTGGCCGACGGCGACGGCAACCTGCTGGCCATGTGGGAGCGGCACGCCGTGCTGGTCACACTGGAGGGTCCGGAGGACGAGATCCTGGTGATGCGGGCCCGTCCACACGCGACGGTGCCGCCGGACTGGGCCGACCGCGCCTACCGCGTGGTCAACGAGTGGAACCACACCCGCCGCTTCTGCAAGGCCTACATCGGCGACCCGACCGAGCGCGGCCAGTTGCCGATCTACGCGGAGTTGCAGGTGCCGTTCGGTGCCGGGGCGCACGACGCGCTGCTGGTCGAGATGCTCGACTGCGGCGCGGCGGTCGCCACCAGCTTCGTGGACTGGCTGCACGACGAGGGCGCTCTGCTCTGAGGCGCCGGACGCCCGCCGGGCGATCCGGTGCCCGGGCGAACGCCGACGGGCCGCCCGGCACCTGCCGGGCACCCGAGGGGCAGCCCGGTCAGGCCGGCCCCGCCGGGTCCTCCATCGCGTTCACCATGAAGTAGGCGGCCCGCTCCAGGTAGTCCCACAGCGCGGTGGCGATCTCCGGCGGCAGGTCGAGCCGGTCCACGGCGCGGCGCATGTGGAGCAGCCACGCGTCCCGCTCGGCGGCGCCGATCCGGTACGGCGCGTGGCGCATCCGCAGTCGCGGGTGCCCCCGTTGCGCCGAGTACGTGTTGGGGCCGCCCCAGTACTGCATGAGGAACAGGGTCAACCGGTCCGCGGCCGGGCCCAGGTCCTCCTCCGGATACATGGGGCGCAGCAGCGGGTCGTCGGCGACCCCGGCGTAGAACTCGTCCACCAGCTTGCGGAAAGTGGGCTCGCCGCCGACCGCTTCGAAGAGGGTCATCGACGCACCGGGACGGTCGGACTCACCTGCGGCATTCACCGTTCCATCCTGCCAGGTGCCACGTCGGGCGAGCGGGGGGTGCCGGCTGTGGGTCGGGTCACCGCGTGCTGCCGCCGTCCCGCCTCGCCGGGGCGACCGCCCAGCGGCCCGCCGGCCCGCCGGACCGCTCCTCCACGGGCCGCCCCTGCGCGCCCGCCGGGGAGGCGGGGCCGGCTGCCTGCCGGGGGGCCGCTCCGCCCCCCTGCTGGGCCGCCTCGATCGCCGCGTCGATCGTCGACCGGCTCGGCCAGCGCAGGGCGGCGAGCGTCATCAGCAGCACCCCGACGGCGCTCCACACCCCGACCACGAGCGGGATGGAGTATCGCTCGGCCAGCAACCCGGTGACCAGGACGGCCATGCCCTGGATGACCTGGACGCCGGTCGCCATCACGCCGAAGGCGCGGGCCCGGAAGCCGTCGGGCAGCGCCCGGACGAAGAGCCCGTTGGCCACCGGCAGCATGCCGGCGACGGCGAACCCGCAGGCCGCGGCGAGCAGCGCCACCACCAGGGGCGGAGGGTCGAGCAGGGCGGGCACCAGGGCCAGCGGGGAGAGCACCGCCAACGGCCGCATCAGGCTCAGCCGGCGGTCCGGCCCGAACGCCCGGCTGACGACGAGGCCGCCGAGGATGAAGCCGACGGGGTTCGCCGCCATGATGATCGCCTGCGCGGCGCCGGCGTCCAGTTGGCCGGCGTGCTCGCTCGCCCAGGCGGCGGCGAGGCCCTCCGGCACCACGGAGAAGAGCATGGCGGCGAAGACCAGCACGGCGATGGCCCGCAGCACCGGGGTGCCGAACACGATCTGGAAGCCCTGCGCGGTCTCCCGCAGCAGGTGGCTGCGGTGCGCGGCGGTCATCGCCGTCGGTCGGTCGGCCACGCCGAAGCGGACCAGCGCGGCCGACAGGGCGAAGGTCGCCGCGTTCACCAGGAGCGCGGTGGTGGGGTTGAAGGCGGCGATGGCCGCGCCCGCCAGGTAGCCGACGACCTGGGCGGCCTGGCCGACGCTGCTGATCATCGAGAGCCCGACCACCAGGCGGTCCCCGGTGAGGACCAGGGGAATCAGCGCCGACTTGGCGGCCTGGCTCGGTGGGTTGGCCAGCGTGGTGGCGAAGAGCAGGGCCAGGATCATCGGGACGGGCACGCCGGGGATGGCGATGCACCCCATCAGCACCATCCGGACGAGGTCGCAGATCACCATGACCTGCCGGTAGCGGTGCCGCTCCGCGAGCGTGGCGAGCAGGGGGCCGCCGACCAGCCAGGGCAGGTAGCTCACCGCGAAGGCGGCGGCCGAGAGCGCGACGGACCGGGTCTCCTCGTAGACCAGCAGGGTGACCGCGGCCTTGGCGATGTAGTCGCCGATCCAGGAGAGCGCGCTGGCCGTGAAGACGGCGCCGTATTCGCGATTGGCGAACACCTCGCGGAAGGTTGCCGGCCCTTCCGGGGATGGTCGCTCGTCAGGCACCGTCGCCTCCATCGTTCCCCTGAGCGGGCCACTCGTGATGGACGGCCCGGGAACCGTCGTCAGATCTACGGATCAGCGAGGACGTGATCACGCTCCGGGGGAGCGCGTTGCACCGGATTTTGCCCGATCGTCCGACGAGTGGCTAGGGCGAAGGGGTTGATCGTCGCATCTCCGACTGAACGAACGGACGATACCCGAGGGGCCACCCGGCTCGCGACCCCCGCCGCCCGGCGTTCTGGACGCCTCAGGTGGCGCCGCCCTGCCCGGTCTCGCGGGGGGTGGAGACCGGCATGCCGGGGTAGAACCGGGCGGCGGCGATCTTCGCGGTGATGCCGGAGTTCTCCAGCGCCTCGGCGAGCCGGCGACGCAGCTCCCGGCCGACGGCGAACTGCCCGTCCGCGGTCGTCTTGACCACCGTACGGATCACCGCGCCGTCGACCGTCATCTGCTCGACGCCCAGCACCTCCGGCGCCTCGACGATCTCCGGCGCCAGGTCGGGGTCGATCGCCACCGAGGCGGCGGCGGTACGCAGCACGGCAGTGGCCTCCTCCGTGCCGGCGAAGCCGATCGGCAGGTCGACCACCACCAGGGCCCATCCCTGGCTCTTGTTGCCCACCCGGACGATCTCGCCGTTGCGGATGTACCAGAGCACGCCCCGCCCGTCGCGGACGGTGGTGACCCGCAGCCCGACCGACTCCACCACGCCTGTCGCCTCGCCGAGGTCCACGGTGTCTCCGACGCCGTACTGGTCCTCGATCAGCATGAACAGGCCGGCGATCAGGTCCTTGACCAGGCTCTGCGCGCCGAAGCCGAGGGCCACGCCCGCGATGCCGGCGCTGGCCAGCAGCGGGGCCAGGTCGAAGCTGAACTCCTTGAGGATCATCAGCAGCGCGATGCCGAAGATGAACGCGGTGCTCAGGCTGCGCAGCACCGAACCGATCGCCTCGGCCCGCTGCCGGCGCCGCTCCGGAACGAACTCGCCGGGCTCGACGGCGGCGGTGGGGATCCGCTCGCGCAGCGGACGCAGCATGGTCGGCACGCCCGCGTCGGTGGTGGTGCGCACCAGCCGGCGGATCGTGCGGTGCACCAGCCACCGGGCGGCGACCGCCAGCAGCAGGATCATCACGATCCGCAGCGGCTTGAGCAGGATCCAGTAGCTGCCCTCGGCGAACCACACCGAGCCGGTCATGTCGTAGACGCTCTTGCAGAGGGCGTCGTCCAGGCAGGTCGGCGACGGGGCCGGGTCCGGCGCCTCGACGGCGGGCAGGGCGGGCGGCGTCAGGCTGGCAGCGGTCACGCTGTCTTCGTACCGCACCCGGGGGGGCCCGAACCCCCCGACCCTCCGCGTCGTGACCCGGCCCCCGGTGGAGCGTGCCGCCCGGGCGCGGTCGCACCGGTCAGGTCCCGCCCCGGGAACGCGAGGTGACGGCGCAACTATCATGATCAAATGACAGCTTCCACCTTCGTCTTCGTGCCCGGCGCCGGCAGCAACTCGTTCACCTGGGCGCCCATGCAGCGGGAGCTGGCCCTGCGGGGGCACCGCTCGCTGGCCGTCGACCTGCCCGGGCACGGCTTCGGCGCGACGTTCCCGGCGGCGTACCAGGCCCCGCAGGACCTCGCCGCCCTGGCGACCGCGCCGAGCGCGATGGCCGGCGTCGGCCACGCCGACAACGTGGCCCACGTCCTGGACGTCGTGCGGCGGGTACGCGAGCACGGACCGGTCATCCTGGTCGGGCACAGCCGGGGCGGGCTCACCCTGACCGGGGTCGCCAACGCCGCCCCGGAGCTGCTGGACCGGCTGGTCTACATCTCGGCGTGGTGCTGCGCCGCCGACACCCCGGCCGGCTACCAGGCCTCGGCGGAGAACGCGTCGAGCGCCCTGAACGGCGTCGGCGGCCTGCTCGCCGCGAACCCGATGGAACTCGGCGCGCTGCGGTTCAACTGGCGCACCGCCGACCCCGCACTGCTCGCCACCCTCCGGGAGGCGATCCTGGCCGACGGCACCGACGACGAGTTCCACGGCTACCTGAACACCCTGGAGCCGGACGAGAGCCTGGACGCCGGCGAGGAGCGGGCCGACCCCGGGACCTGGGGCCGCGTCCCCCGCACCTACCTGCGGCTCACCGCCGACCGGTCGATGCCGATCGCGCTCCAGGACCGGTTCATCGCCGACGCCGACGCGCTCACCCCCGACAACCCGTTCGACGTGTGGTCCCTCGACGTCAGCCACGCCGCGGTGCTCGTCCGCCCCGGGGAGACCGCGGCACTGCTCTCCTCCCTGGCCCGGCTCTGACGGACCCGGCGGGCCGATCGACGCCGAGCGCAGCCGATGATGCGCGCAGGGGGTCGCACCCGCCGGTGCGGCATTGATCGGGTCGTCGTGATCGCGTTTATCGGCTTCAATGCGTAAACATGATCATCGGGGCCTGGAATGCGGCGCGTCGGAATGGGTGGCGGGTGCCGGACGGCGAGCGGCGCCGGAGGGGTCCGCCCCTGCTCAGGGGCGGATCTGCCCGTTTCCGGGTGATGCCTGGCCGGCTTCTGACATTAGTGCGTGCAATCCGGGATTTACTAGTGCAAGTAGGCGTTGATCTGCAAGAACGTCAAGAGAAGATCATCCGGCACAACTTGGGCACAACTCAGATCCCATCTCGACCAGCAGGGCCGATCGGCTGGCTGTCCCTGCATCGTGCGCCGGCTTCCATCCCAGAACCTCACCGATGCGCAAGCCTTCGCCGGCTCCAAGCCAAACAGCCGCGCGAAAGCTTCACGCCGTCACATGGGTTATCGGAAAGGACCTTGTCGACAACAGCGGCGTTCAAAATGCTCTTAAGGACCCCGAAGTAAAGGAGGACAGACGATCTGGCGACGCTTTCGTCAAGGGCGGGGCGCAAGCGGCCCGCCGCCGTATCGCACCGGGGCGCGCGTGCGGCCTGGCGGCCGGTCACGCCCCGGCACACGGCTATCAGGGAAGCCCTTGACAGTCGCAGTGCAGCTCCCCGGCCGACCGGGTTACCTAGTGTGCCGGGGAGGGGGCCTCGGCGGGACGGCCGGCGGCGTGGCGGGCGTCGGCGAGGGCGACGGCGAGCAGTACGAGCGCGGCCACGACCGTAGCGGCCAGCGGCGGGGCGAAATACAGGGGGACGGCGGCGACCGCCAGGGCGGCGATGGCGACGACGCGGCGGAGGGAAAGCCGGTCGAACACGACGCGTTCCAGACGGATGCGGCCGTAGAGGAACAGTGCTGGACCGCCGAGGATAGCGACGAGCCACACCGGCTCGGGCTTGCCGGCCGTGTGTTTCAGTACGATCTCGAAGCCGACGGCGGCGGTGAGGATGCCCATCACCATGACGACGTGTGCAGTGCCGGTGGCGCGACCGGCGGCGTACCGGTCCCCCGCCGTGGCGACGGCTTCGCCGAGGATCTGGCCGGAACGGTAGAAGTAGATGCGCCACAGCAGCACCGTCGACAGGAACGCCACCACGAGCCCCGCGCCGGTCACCGCGGTGACCGGCTGGTAGGTCACCGTGAGGCCGACGGCGAGCACGGTTTCCCCGAGGGCGATCATCAGGAACTGCTGATAGCGGGCGGGCAGGTGGTGGCGGCTGTCCATGGCCCACGCACTGACCGGCTGCCGGGCCATCCCCGGTACCGGCCAGCGCAGCTGCCCGGCGACGATGTCGACGGCCACGGCGACCCCCCACAGGGCGACCCGGGCGTCGCCACTGACGGCCGCGCCGGCGAACCAGATCACCGCCGTGGCCGAGTGCCACAGCACCGACCGCAGGTAGAGCTGCCGAAGAGGGTGCCCGCGCAGCGCGGGCATCAGGATGAGCGGCCGGCCGCACTGCAGGATCACGTACGGCAGCACGAACGCCCACCCGCGGCCGACGAACGCGTACGGCAGTGAGGTCGACATGACCAGCAGCCCGAAGTCACTGGCCAATACGACCCACTGGATCTTGCGGCGGCGGGGGTCGAACCAGCTGGTGATGTGCGCGGTCGTGATCCACAGCCAGATCAGCGGCAGCGACAGCACCGGCAGGAAGCCCATCGACCACCACCGGACGACAAGGTCTTCGCTGACGATCTCCCGCGCCACCCGGCTGACCACCCCGGCGAGGGCGAACACCAGCACCAGGTCGACGAACAGTTCCAGGAAGTTGGCCTGCTGCACGTCCTCGCGACGTCGCAACAGGTCTTGGCTCTGTCGGCCGCCTTCCCGAAGTCCCATACCGCTCATATTCACCGGCACGACCCCGGTTCACCGGGGGTTGGATTTCCTACACCCGGAGGGAAGCCATACGGGTGACCGCCAACGACTCCTGGCCCGACCAGGACGTCGTGGGAGTGGTTGGACGCGCCCGGACGCCACCACACGCTGACGAATCCGTCCCAGGACATGCGTGACGATCGGCCCTTATTGCTGGGAGGCCCGTCCTCATGCCCACGCGCGCCCAACGCCGGAGCCAAGTGACGTTGGAGTATCAACCCTCGTGTACCCCGGCGTCAGAACGGGCCGCCGCCGGGGACTGGGCGCCGAGAATGACCCGCAGGGCAGGACCGGCAAGCCCCAGACATGGGGGCAGCGTCCGCGGTGCCGAGCAGACGACCCCCCGTGCCAGCTACGACCTCAGCCGTAGCAGGTAGACAGCCACCGCCGCATTGGGAGCGCGCTCTCTCTGTTCCGCCGCCTCAACCTGGACTCTCACCGCCCACGCCGCAGGAACGGCCAGCGCACCTGTGCAGGCCATGGACGACGAGGGACAGGAGAACCCAGGGCCACCGCTTGGAGGGGGATTCCGCTTCACGTCAGGCACTTTAGTGATCTTGAGTTGCCTTGATCAAGTTTACGGAGATCAATGCAACTGCAAGATCATCGGGCACGGATCCGGCACAACCGAGATCGAAAACGGGTGTAGAACGTCGAGAGTCGCTGAGGGGTCCCGCCCTGCTCAGGGGCCAGATCTGCCCGTTTCCGGGTGATGCCCACTTGGCTTGTCACATTAGTGCGTGCAATCCGGGAGCCGATCAGGGACGATGGGCGCACGGACGTCGGTGATCCGGCCGGCGTCGGCCGTGGTGGGCAACTGCGCCCGTTTCCGGTCGGCGGTGGCAAGCAGGGGCCGCTGAACCGGGAGGGTGAACGCGATGCCTGACATACGACCCACGGTGGGCTCCGGTGCGCTGGTCCTCAACGCCACCTACGAGCCGCTGTGTGTCGTGTCGGTGCGCCGCGCCGCCATTCTCGTGCTCTCCGCCAAGGCGGTCTGCGTCGCCGACGGCGACGGCATCCTGCACAGCGCCCGCGACGCGCTGCCGGTGCCGTCGGTCGTCCGCCTCACCCGCTTCGTACGCGTGCCCTACCGCACCCACGTCGGGCTCTCCCGCCGCGCCATCTTCGCCCGGGACGGCTGGCGGTGCGCCTACTGCCGGGGTCCCGCCGAGACCATCGACCACGTCTTCCCGCGCAGCCGGGGCGGCCGGCACGCCTGGGAGAACGTCGTCGCGGCCTGCGCCCGGTGCAACCACACCAAGGGCGACAAGACGCCGGCCGAGCTGGGCTGGCGGCTGCACGCGCTGCCGGCGGCCCCGAAGGGCACCGCCTGGCGGGTGCTCGGCCACCGGGCGCCGGACCCCCGCTGGTCCGACTGGCTCGACCTGCGCGAGCCCGAAGGCCGCCTGAGCCGGGAGCCCGAGGCCGCCTGACCCGTCGCCCGCGCCCGCACGACGCGGCGCGCGGGCGGGCCGGTCACGTCGTGCGCGCCCGGACCAGCGACGCGAAGACCACCACGTTGTCGGCGTACCCGGTCTGCCCGCCCACCCAGCGTCCGCCGCAGGTGATCAGGCGCAGCCGGGGGCGGTCGAAGTCGCCGAAGACCTCGTCCACCGGTAGCCGGTCCTTGTCGAAGCGCTCGACGGAGTCCACCTCGAAGACGGCCACCGAGCGGTCCTGCCGGGCGACCTCGATCCGGTCGCCGTCGTCCAGGTCCCGCAGCTTGTGGAAGACCGCCGGCCCGCTGGTCGTGTCGACGTGCCCGACGATCACCGCCGGGCCGTACTGCCCGGGGGTCGGGCCCTGGTCGTACCAGCCGGCCTCCTGGGCGCGGGCGGCGTCCGGCACCGCGATGCTGCCGTCCGGGGCGATGCCGACGCCGTGCACGGGCGCCCGGACGTCGATCGGGTCGATGGCGATGCCGACGGGCCGGCTGGCGGGCAGCACCGGGAACTTCTTCGGCGCGGGTCGCAGCCCCGCGAGGAACCGCTCCGGCAGCACGCTCACGCCGGCGATCCGCTCCACGCCGAGCATCGTGACGATCAGCGCCATCAACGTCCCGATCACCAGGACCGGCAGGCCGGGCCCCCGCCCCGGGGCCAGCCGGCGGCCGCCGGCCGGGATCCGGCGGTAGCGGGGCCGGGCGGGCAGCGGACCGGCGGCCGGGTCGGTGGTGGCGACGCTCGCCGACACCGCCTCCCCGGCCACCCGGCGCAGCCGGCGCGCGGTCGCGGCCGCCGCCCGGCGGGACGCCCGCAGCGCCCGCCGGGTGGTCGCCCGGACCCGGCCCGGATCCGATCGCCTGGTACGCCTCAGGGAGCCGGCCATGGCGACGGCGGGTCAGGAACCGGACCCGGTCCGGCGGCGGTTGCCGAAGAAGCCGAAGCCCACGGCCAGGGCCACGACCGCGAGGCCACCGATCATCAGCATCGAGCCGGTGCCCGAGACGCCGGCGGTGCCGCCGCCCCCGGTGGCCGGGCCCTTGCTCGGCTGCTCCATGTTCAGCACCGTGAGCGTGGTGGTCGCGGTCTTGCCGTTGTCGCAGCGCAGGTCCACCGGGTAGTCGCCGGGCTCCTTGCTGCCCGGGATGGTGACCTGGCCGGTCAAAAAGCCGTTGTCCGGCCGCAGCATCACCCGCCCGAAGGCGTCGGAGTGCACGTCGGCCTGGCGGTTGTTGGCGTTGTCGCAGCCGGCCCGGATGCTGACCCGGGTGCCGGCCTGCGCGCTGTTGGGTACCACCTCGACGAAGGTGTTCTCACCCGCCCAGGCGGGTGCGAGAGTCGTCAGGACGAAGGCCCCGACCAGCCCCAAGACGGTCAGAGCGCGGGTCAGGGCACGTTGGAACGCTGTGAGCACCGGCATGATCCCCCCTTCCGGTGACGATCACCGGAATCCTCCCCGGGCAACAGGGGCCTGCTTTCCCGCTGGCCGGGGGGCAAACCCGGGGCGGGTCAGCGCTGCCGGTCGGCGGGGGGCAGCGGGGTGACGGGCTGCCATTCCAGCGGGGTGGAGAGCACCATCGTGCTGGACGGCTGGCCGTACGGGGCGAGCCGGTCGATGACGCCCTCGAAGTCGTCGATCGACCCGGCGGCCACCTTGAGCATGCTGCACGCGTCGCCGGTGATCCGGTGGATCTCCAGGATCTCGGGCCAGTTCGCCACGTCCGGGTCGTGCAGGATGCACCGGGCCCCGTAACAGGACATCCGGATCAGCGCGACCACGGTGCGGCCGGCCCGGGTCAGGTCGACGTGGGCGTGGTAGCCGGTGATCACCCCGGACTCCTCCAGCCGGCGCACCCGCTCGGCCACGGCCGGCGGCGACAGGTGCACCCGGCGGGAGAGTTCGCTGAAGGAGAGGCGCGCGTCGGCCTGCAGTTCCCGCAGCAGCGCCCAGTCCATGTCGTCCATGAGGCGACCTTACTTTCCTGAAGCCGAATCCGGCTCATGCCTTCTGCGTAGCAGGTCAGACGGGGTGAGCGCCGTTGATCCGGCATTCCATCCGGGGGTTCCGCCGAGAGATCATGTTGACATCCCGAAAACGGCCGACCGTCGGCCGTCCCGGGTGACGAAGCAGAGGGAGGCCACCGGTGGAGCAGACGGACGTGCGCGTACCCGCCAAGGCGGCGGTGCGCCCGGTGACCCCGCGGCAACGCGCGGCCCGCGCCGCCCGCAACGGCGGCGAACCGACGCTGGAGTTCGCCGAGCGGGTGCCGTACGACGCGTACGTGCACGCCAGCACGCTGCACCAACTGCAGCAGCCGCTGAGCGACGACCCCGGCGAGATGTCCTTCCTGATGGTCAGCCAGATCATGGAGCTGTACTTCAAGCTGAGCTGCCACGAGCTGCGCGAGACGCAGCGGCTGCTGCGGGCCGACCGGGTGTGGGACGCGCTGGCCCCGCTGCGCCGCGCCGCGCTGCACCTGGAGGGGCTGAACGCGGCCTGGAACGGGCTGCGCTGGATGACCCCGGCCGACTTCAACCGGTTCCGCAACCTGCTGGGCGAGGGCTCCGGCTTCCAGTCGGCGATGTACCGCCACCTGGAGTTCCTGCTCGGCCTCCGCGACGAGACGCTGATCCGGCCGTTCCGGCGGCAGACCGACGTGTACGCCGAGCTGCGCGCCACCCTGGCGGCGCCGAGCCTCTGGGACGACGTGGTCGCCCTGCTGGCCCGCCACGGCCACGAGCTTCCGGCTGAGCTGCTGGACCGGGACGTCAACGCCGAGCACCAGCCGCACGCCGCCGTGGAGGCCGCCTGGGTGCGGATCTACGCCGAGCCCGGGCCGGAGAACCACCTGCGGATGCTGGGCGAGGCGCTGACCGAGGTGGCCGAGCAGTTCGGCGACTGGCGGCAGCACCACGTCAAGGCGGTGCAGCGCACAATGGGCGCCAAGGTGGGCAGCGGCGGCTCCGCCGGACTGGCGTGGTTGCAGCGGAGCATGGCCCGGGTGGTCTTCCCCGAGCTGTGGTCGGCCCGGACAGCGATGTGACCCGAGAGCGAGACGACGCTATGACCACCCCCGCATCCGATCCGTCCGGTTTCGCCGCCGGTGAGGCCGAGGCGCGCCGCCTCGACGCCGCCGATCCCGGGCACCGCCACCTGTTCCGCGTGCCGCCGGCCGACGGCGGCCGGTACCCCGAGGCCGCCTACCTGGCCGGCAACTCCCTCGGCCTGCAACCCCGGGCCACCCGCGACGAGCTCGCCGCCGACCTGGACGCGTGGAGCCGCCTCGGCGTCGAGGGACACCTGGAGGGCGTGCGGCCCTGGCTGCCGTACCACGAGCTGCTGACGGCGCCGGCCGCGCGACTGGTCGGCGCCGCCCCGGCGGAGGTCGTGGTGATGAACTCCCTGACGGTCAACCTGCACCTGCTGATGGTCAGCTTCTACCGGCCGGCCGGTGCGCGCACCCGGATCGTCATCGAGGACAGCACCTTCCCCTCGGACAGCTACGCCGTGCGCAGCCAGGCCCGCTTCCACGGCCTCGACCCGGACACCACGGTCGTCCGGCTGCGCCCGCGCGCCGGCGAGGACACCCTGCGCACCGAGGACGTGACCGCCTACCTGGCCGCCGAGGGCGACACGGTGGCGCTGGTGCTGCTCGGCGGGGTCAACTACCTCACCGGCGAGCTGATGGACATCCCGACGATCACGGCCGCCGGCCGCGCGGCGGGGGCCGTGGTCGGCTGGGACCTGGCGCACGCCGCCGGCAACGTCCCGCTCGCCCTGCACGACTGGGACGTCGACTTCGCCGCCTGGTGCTCCTACAAGTACCTGAACTCCGGCCCCGGCGCGCTGGCCGGCGTCTTCGTGCACGAGCGGCACCTCGGCGACCCCGACCTGCCCCGCTTCGAGGGCTGGTGGAGCACCGAGGCGGCCACCCGGTTCGAGATGACCCCGGTCTCCCGGCCGCCGGCCACCGTCGAGGCGTGGCAGATCTCCAACCCGCCGATCTTCGCGATGGGCCCGGTGCGTACCTCGCTGGAGCTCTTCGACTCCGTCGGGATGCCCGCGCTGCGCGAGCGCAGCCTCCGGCTCACCGGCTACCTGGCGGGGCTGCTGGACGAGGTGACCGCGAACCGTCCGCTGACCGTGGTCACCCCGCGCGAGCCGGAGCGGCGCGGCTGCCAGCTCTCCGTGCGCATCGGCGCGGGCAGCGCGGCCGAACTGGCCAAGCGGCTGCGGCACGAGCACGGCGTGATCGCCGACGCCCGGGAGCCGGACATCATCCGGTTCGCCCCGGTGCCGCTCTATTCCACGTTCCACGACTGCTGGCGGGTCGCCGACGCGCTGGCCGCCACGACGGAGATGAGCTCATGGTGAGCGCGAGGAGTGAGCTGGGGTTGCGAGCCCCGCAGTCGCGAACGGAGATGAGCTCATGGTGAGCGCGAGGAGTGAGCTGGGGTTGCGAGCCCCGCAGTCGCGAACGGAGATGAGCTCATGACCGACCAGCGGGACGAGATCGCGGTCGTCGGCGCGGGCCTCGCCGGCTGCCTGCTGGCCTGCTTCCTGGCCCGGCGCGGCTACCCGGTGGCGCTCTACGAGCGGCGGCCCGACCCGCGCACCGGCACGGTGGAGCGGGGACGCTCCATCAACCTGGCGCTCTCCGAGCGGGGCCTCGACGCGCTGCGCCGGATCGGCCTCGACGAGCAGGTGCTGGCCGACGGGCTGCCGATGCGCGGCCGGATGATCCACCCCGTCGACGGCGAGGCGCAGTTCCAGTCGTACAGCGCCGCCGGCGACCGGGCGATCAACTCGATCAGCCGGGGCGCGTTGAACAACGCCCTGCTCGACGCGGCCACCAGCCTGCCCGGGGTGCGGGTCGCCTTCGACCACCGGCTCGTCGGGCTCGACCCGACCAGCGGCGAGATGACCTTCGAGACCCCGCAGGGCACGGTCGCGGCCACCGCGTCGGTCGTCCTCGGCACCGACGGCGCCGGCTCCGCGGTGCGCGGGCAGCTGCTGGCGTACGGGCTGCTGACCGAGAGCGTGGACTTCCTCGACTACGGCTACAAGGAGCTGACGATCCCGCCGCTGGGCGGGGACTTCGCCCTCGACCCGGAGGCGCTGCACATCTGGCCGCGCGGCACCTCGATGATGATCGCGCTGCCGAACCCGGACCGCTCTTTCACCTGCACGCTCTTCTGGCCCACCCACGGCACCGCCAGCTTCGCCTCGCTGGGCAGCCCGGCGGCCATCGAGCGGCACTTCGCCGAGCACTACCCGGACCTGCCGCCGCTCGCCCCGGGCCTCGTCGACGACTACCAGCACAACCCGGTGGGCGTGCTCGGCACCGTCCGCTGCACCCCCTGGCAGGCGTACGGGAGGGTCGGCCTGCTCGGCGACGCGGCACACGCCATCGTCCCGTTCTACGGCCAGGGCGCGAACTGCGCCTTCGAGGACGTCGTCGAGCTGGACCGCTGCCTGGACGAGTGCGCCGACGACTGGTCCGAGGCGCTGCCCCTGTTCCAGCAGCGCCGGCAGGCCAACGCCGAGGCCATCGCGCAGATGGCGCTGGCGAACTTCGTGGAGATGCGGGACAAGGTCGCCTCGCCGCTGTTCCAGGCCGGCCGGAAGGTCGAGCACGCGCTGGAGCGGGTGCTGCCGGGCCGTTACGTCTCCCGCTACGAGCTGGTGTCCTTCTCGACCACCCCGTACGCCGAGGTGCGTCGGCGGGTCCGCCGGCAGCACCGCCTGCTCGGGGCGGTGGCCGCCGGGGCCGTGGCGCTGCTGGCCGGCGCGGTCGGCCTCACGATCAGCCGGGGGAGGCGTCGATGACCGTGACCTGGGATCCCCGGCTGATGGCCGGGCGGGCGCCCGACGGCCCGGGCCTGCTGCGCAACTTCGTGGGCGGTGAGTTCGTCGAGGGTGGGCGGCGGTTCGTCAAGCGCAGCCCGGTGACGGGTGAGCCGGTGTTCGAGGTGGTCGAGGCGGATCGGGCGTGTGTGGACGATGCGGTCG
>NZ_WAAS01000158.1:0-14940 GCF_008806585.1 Micromonospora sp. AMSO12t | reverse complement strand
CACAGTCGCCTCCCGGGGTGCCTTTCATCCAGGGCCGTATCGTCCCGTGCACGGGACTGAAGTGCGGCGCTGGTCCAGATTCGGTTGACCAGCCGTCCTGTGTGGACCCGGCCCGGCAACGCCGCGGTCGGGGGACGGCGGCCCGGTGCGGCGGACGTGAACAGCGCACGCCGGGCGGTATGCGTTACGTTGCTCGTCCGTCGGGGTACCAAGCGGGGCACGGCCGGTCGGATCACCGGGCCGAGGCGGTGACGGCCGGAGCGGGAGGAACTATGAGTTCGGCCCAGGGGGGCGTGGACGAGGGTTGCCCGTCCGAGGTGGGCCAGGAGGTTGATCTTCCCCCGTTGCTGGCTGCCGCCTTCGCCGGTGGCGGCGAGATGGGCGAGTTGATGGGCAGCCTCGACTGGTCCGGCCATCCGCTCGGCACCCCCGACCGATGGCCGCCGGCGCTCTGTTCGGCGATCGGCCTGATGCTCGCCTCCAGCGCGCAGATCGTCATGTTCTGGGGCGAGGACGAGCTCGCCTTCTACAACGACGCCTACCGTCCCACGATCGGTGGCAAGCACCCGGACGTGCTGGGCCAGCCGGCCCGCGAGCACTGGGCGGAGACCTGGAGCGTGCTCGGGCCGCTGCTGGAGGGCGTCCGGCGGGACAGCCGGTCGTACCGCGCGCAGGACCACCCCTTCCCGCTCGACCGGCGCGGCTTCCTGGAGGAGACGTACTTCGACGTCTCCTACGACCCGATCCTGGCCGCCGACGGCACCGTCGCCGGTGTCTTCTGCATCGTCAACGAGACCACGGGCAGGGTGGTCGGGGAGCGCCGGCTGCGGCTGCTGGCCGAGCTGGGCACCGACCTGGCCGAGGTGGACAGCAGGCCCGAGCTGGGCCGGGTCGCGGCGGCGGTGCTCGACCGGCACCGGCCGGACGTGCCGTTCTCGCTGGTGTACCTGCCCGACGAGGCCGGCAACCTGGCCCTGACCGGGTGCGGCGGCGTCGGCCCACGGGCGGTCGCCACGCCCCCGCCGGCGCGGCTCGCCGAGGTCACCGCCGCCGGCACCGCCGCCACCGTCGCCGTCACGGACCTGCTCATCGAGGCTCCGGCCGACGCGACCGGTGAGGCGCTGGTGCTGCCGGTCACCGCCGGGAACGAGACCGTGGGCGCGCTGGCCGTCGGCGTCGCCCGCCGACAGCCGCTCACCGACGAGTACCGGGACTTCTTCGACCTGGTCGCCGCGCAGCTCTCCCGGGCCGTCGGGCGGCAGCAGGCGTACGAGCAGGAACGCACCCGCGCCGCCGAGCTGACCGCCCTGGACCGGGCCAAGACCAACTTCTTCGCCAACGTCAGCCACGAGTTCCGCACCCCGCTGACCCTGGTGCTCGGCCCGCTGGAGGACCTGCTGGCCGACCCGGCGCTGCCGGAGGCGTACACCGAACGGCTCGCCACCATGCACCGCAACGCGCTGCGGCTGCTCAAGCTGGTCAACACGGTGCTCGACTTCTCCCGGCTGGAGTCCGGGCGGCTGGCCGCCCGCTACCAGCCCACCGACCTCGCCGACTACACCGCCCGCCTGGCCAGCACGTTCCGGTCGGCCACCCAGCGGACCGGGCTGCGCCTGGTCGTGGACTGCCCGCCGCTGCCGGCGCCGGTCTTCGTGGACCGGGACATGTGGGAGAAGGTCGTCCTCAACCTGGTCTCGAACGCGGTGAAGTTCACCTTCGACGGCGAGATCCGGGTGCGGATCCGCGCCGTCGACGGGGCCGCCCGGCTGGAGGTCACCGACACCGGCGTCGGCATCGTGCCGGAGGAACTGCCGCAGATCTTCGAACGCTTCCACCGGGTGCCCGGGGTGCGTTCGCGCAGCCACGAGGGCACCGGGATCGGCCTGGCACTGGTCCGCGAGCTGGTCGAGATGCACGGCGGCGAGGTGGCCGTGCGCAGCCGCGTCGACGAGGGCAGCACGTTCACCGTGACCGTTCCGTTCGGCGCCGGGCACCTGCCGGTCGAGCGGGTCGTCGACGCCGGCTCACCGGCGCAGGTCGAGCTGGCGCAGGCCGACCTCTACGTCGCGGAGACGGCGCTCTGGACCGGCGCCGCCGGGTCGGCCGACGGTGCCGGCTCGGCCCGGGGGACCGGCGCCGCCGGCCGGATCCTGGTCGCCGACGACAACGCCGACCTGCGTGAGCACGTCACCCGGCTGCTCTCCCCGTCCTGGGAGGTGGTCGCGGTCACCGACGGCGTGGAGGCGCTGCGGCACGCCGTCGACGGCTCGTTCGACCTGGTGCTGACCGACGTGATGATGCCCCGGCTCGACGGGTTCGGGCTGGTCGCCGCGTTGCGTGCGGATCCGCGTACCCGGCACCTGCCGATCGTGCTGCTCTCCGCCCGGGCCGGCTCCGCCGAGGAGGTCGCCGGGCTCGCGGTCGGCGCCGACGACTACCTCACCAAGCCCTTCTCCGGCCAGGAGCTGACCGCCCGGGTACGGGCCAACGTCGAACTGGGCCAGCTCCGCGGCCAGATCATCCGTGGGCTGCGGGCCCTGGCCGACGCGGCGGTCGCGGTCAACACCGCCCGCTCCACGGCCGACGTGCTCCAGGTCGCCGCGCGGCACGCCCTGAGCCTCGCCGAGGCCGCCCGGGTGGTGGTCTCCGCCACCGGGATGCGCTTCGAGGCCGACGGCGGCGGGCTGGCCTCGATCGAGCCGTCCTTCGTGCTGCCGCTGACCGGCACCGCCGGCGAGCGGCTCGGCGAGCTGCGGGTCTGGCGTCCGGACGGCGACGGGACCCACACCGACGAGGCCGCGCTCACCCAGCTCGCCCGGCTGGTCGGCGTGCGGCTGGAGAACGCCCAGCTCTACGAGGCCGAGCACCGCATCGCCACCACGCTCCAGCACAGCCTGCTGCCCCGGTCGCTGCCGCAGCTGCCGGGCGCCCTGGTGGCCAGCCGCTACCTGCCGGGCAGCGCCGACGTGGAGGTCGGCGGGGACTGGTACGACGTCGTCGCGCTCGGCGACGACGAGCTGGTGCTGGCGATCGGCGACGTGGTCGGCAAGGGCGTGCGGGCGGCCGCCGCGATGGGCCAGCTCCGCAACGCGCTGCGGGCGTACGTCCTGGAGGGCTTCGATCCCGGCGAGTCGCTGACCCGGCTCAACCGGCTCGTCGGCACCAACGAGGGCCGCTCCTTCGCGACGGTGTTCTGCCTGTGGTTCAGCCCTCGTACCGGCCGGATGCGGTACGCCAGCGCCGGGCACCCGTCCCCGCTGCTGATCCGAGGAGACGACGTGGCGTTCCTGCACGACCGGGCGCTCGGGCCGCCGGTCGGGGCGATCCCCGACACGGCCTACCGGACGGTCGAGGGGGAGCTGGCCGCCGGGAGCCGCCTGCTGCTCTACACCGACGGGCTGATCGAGGACCGGCAGCTCGGCATCGACGCCGCGCTGGCCACGCTGCGGCAGGACGCGGCCACCCCCGGCGAGCACGTGACCGATCTGATCGACGCCGTGGTGGAGCGGATCGCCGGGCGGCCGTTGCGCGACGACGTCGCGGTGCTCGCCCTGGAGGTGGCGGAACTCAACCGGTTCGCGCTGCGGCTGCCGGCCGATCCCACCCGGCTCAGCGTGCTGCGCAAGCGGCTGGAGGACTTCCTCGTCGCGCACAAGGTCAGCGAGACGGACCTGTTCGACCTGACCGTCGCCGTCTCAGAGGCGGCCGCCAACGCCATCGAGCATCCGGTCGAGCCGGCCGAGCCGACGATCGGCGTCGAGGTGACCATCTCCGATCGGACGGTGGTCGCCACGGTGCGCGACAGCGGCCGGTGGCGGGAGTCGACCGGATCGGGCTTCCGGGGGCGGGGACTGTCCCTCATCGAGGCGCTGGGGGAGCTGTCGGTGCACCGTACCGCCGAGGGGACCGAGGTGACGCTGCGCCGGCGGCTGGCGGACTGAGCGCGGCCGGCGGTCCTCCGGCGCGCGACCGGCCCTACGGCGCGCGGTGCGGGGGTCAGGCCGGGCGGAGCCAGGCCTGGTCGGCCAGGCCGGAGATGTCCAGCACCCGGTGGACCTGCCGCGACGGCAGCACGGTGAGCGCGCCGGGAAACTGCTGGGCCAGCCGGACCACGGCGTGGATGGCCGCCGAGTCGAAGAAGGTGACCGCCCGCAGGTCGAGCGTCACCCGCTCGGCCGGCTCCCGCAGCGCGGTCTGGAACATGACGTCGGCGGTGGCCATGTCCACCTCGCCGGTGACCAGGACACGGAGGCGGTCGCCGTCGACCTCCGCGGTGGCGGAGAAGACGGGAGACGTGCCATCCCCTTGATCCACGGAGCCACAATTGCACAGCGGACCGGGCACGGCAACAACCGCTCCGGCCGGGCGGTGGCGGGGGCCACCACCGGGCGCGGCGATAAACTCGCGTCATGACCGTCCGTGCGCCGCTGACCCCCGGCACGCTCACCCCGTTGCGGCCCGTGCCCGCCCACATCGTCCGCCCGGAGTACGTGGGCAAGAAGCGTCCCCAGGAGTGGCGCGGCTCCCACGTGCAGACCCCGGAGACCATCGAGAAGATGCGGGTCGCCGGTCGGCTCGCGGCGCAGGCCACCCAGCTCGCCGGCGAGCACTGCAAGCCGGGCGTGAGCACCGACGAGATCGACCGGGTCGTGCACGAGTTCCTCTGCGACCACGGCGCCTACCCGTCGACGTTGGGCTACCGGGGCTTCCCGAAGTCCTGCTGCACCAGCCTCAACGAGGTGATCTGCCACGGCATCCCCGACTCCACCGTGCTCGCCGACGGCGACATCATCAACGTCGACGTGACCGCGTACCTCGACGGGGTGCACGGCGACACGGACGCCACCTTCTGCGTGGGCGAGGTCGACGAGGAGGCCCGGCTGCTGGTCGAGCGGACCCACGAGGCGATGATGCGCGGCATCCGCGCGGTCGCCCCGGGCCGCCAGATCAACGTGGTCGGCCGGGTCATCGAGTCGTACGCGAAGCGCTTCGGCTACGGCGTCGTGCGTGACTTCACCGGCCACGGGATCGGCGAGGCGTTCCACAGCGGGCTCTACGTGCCGCACTACGACAGCCCCCGCCCCACGGACGTGATGGAGCCGGGGATGACCTTCACCATCGAGCCGATGATCACCCTCGGCACCCACGAGTACGACATGTGGGACGACGGCTGGACCGTGGTGACGAAGGACCGCAGGTGGACGGCCCAGTTCGAGCACACCATCGTGGTGACCGAGGACGGCCACGAGATCCTCACGCTGCCGTGACGGAGACCCCGGCGGCGCTGCGTGAGGCGCACCACGCGGACGTCTCCGGCGGTTGGCTGCGCCCCGCCGTCTTCGGGGCGATGGACGGGCTGGTCACCAACATCGCCCTGATCGCCGGGGTGGCGGGCGGCGGGGTGTCGCCGCGCAGCGTCGTGCTCACCGGCGTGGCCGGCCTGGTGGCCGGCGCCATCTCGATGGGGCTGGGGGAGTACACCAGCGTCCGCTCGGCGAACGAACAGGTCGCGGCCGAGGTCGCCAAGGAGCGCCGCGAGCTGGAGCGGCACCCCGAGGCGGAGGCGCGCGAGCTGGCCGAGGCGTGGGTCGCCCGGGGACTGCCGCCCGACCTGGCCATGGAGGTCGCCCAGGCCGTCCGGCGCAATCCGGAGGAGGCGCTCCGGGTGCACGTCCGGGAGGAGCTCGGCGTCGACCCGGACGAGCAGCCCAGCCCCTGGGCCGCCGCGATCTCGTCGTTCCTGTTCTTCTCGGTCGGGGCGCTGGTGCCGCTGCTGACGTACCTGTTCGGCGCGACGAGCCTGTGGCTGGCGCTCGCGGTCGGCGGGCTCGGGCTCTTCGTGGCCGGGGCGGTGGTCGCCCGGTTCACCGCCCGGCCCTGGTGGTCCGGCGGTCTGCGTCAGCTCCTGCTCGGCGCGGCGGCGGCCGGCGCCACGTATCTCGTCGGCACCCTCATCGGCGTGCAGGGCGGGCTCGGCTGACCTTCCCGCGCCGGCCCGTCCGGCGCCCGGCGGGCGCCGTCCGGCGCGGTGTCAGCCGTCGAGAAGGTCGTCGACCGTGCCGTCGACGGGGCGGCCCCGGGCCGCCAGCTCGGCCGCCTGGCGGGTCAGGACGACGCCCACCTCGGTCATGTCCGCGCCCGCCAGTCCCGTCCGACGCACCGCGTCGCCCGGGTCGCGGAAGTAGGTGCGGCTGAGCAGGCCGGCGACCGTGGCCGCCGCCAGCCGCGCCTCGCCGAGCATCAGCAGCGCCTGGTCGGTCTCGTACCACTCGGCCAGCCGGGCGGCCCGGGCGTGCGCCGCGCCGCCCCGGTACCAGGCCCGGCGGGCCGCCGTGCTGAACTCGGCCGGCCGGGCCCGGGCCAGCCGGCCCAGGTGCTCGTCGCGCAGCGTGCGCAGCCAGCCGGTGGGGTCGTGCAGCGCCCGGGTGCTGACGTAGCGGTCGGCGGTCAACGGCCAGAGCGGGGAGATCACCCGGGCCTGGCGCAGGTAGTCGTCGGCGCCGGCCACGGTCAGGTCGACCAGCACGCCGTCGACCCGCCGGGTCGCCGGGGACGGTCCGCCGCCGGGCCGGTACGTCACCACCAGCAGCCCGACCTCGCCGTCCCCGCCGCCGTCGTCGTCGCCGTGGGCGAGCGGGCCGTGCACCGCGACCGCCAGCACGTCGGCCGGGAACCGCCGGCGCACGGCGCCGGCGACCCGTTCGGCCACCGCCCACCGTGGATCGTCGGGGTGGGGTTCGCCGTCGGCGCCGGTCACCGCACCAGCCTATTCGCGGGCGGTCGGCCCGCCCGGCACGCCGCGCCCGGTGGGCACCAGCCGGAAGACGAGGATCTCCCGGCCGCCGGCCCGCTGGGCGTACGCGCGGTAGGCGGGCCACTCGGTGACCAGCAGCGTCCAGAGGCGGTCCCGTTCGGCACCGGTGGCGACCTCGGCGCGCACCGGGACGCGGCGGCCCTTGACGGCCACCTCGGCGGCCGGATCGGCGCGCAGGTTCATCGCCCAGCCGGGCTGGTGGGTCTGGCCGAAGTTGGAGCCGACCACCACGTACGCGTCGCCGTCGGGCACGTAGAGCAGCGGATTGCTGCGCGGCTTGCCGGAGCGGCGGCCGGTGGTCGTGATGACCAGCGACGGGATGAGCCCGAGCGCGACCACCCGCCCCCGGGTGAGCCGCCCCACCATCCGGTCGGCGGGGACGAGCAGGCGGACGGCGGCGCCGAACCAGCGGTGGTGACCGACACGGCGGGTCAGGGCTCCCAGTACGGGCACGGCGACCAGTGTGCCCGCTCCCGGCCCGTCAGTCGAGACGTCGCTCGACCGGCAGCCGGGACCGGGTGAAGAAGCCCGCGCCGAGCATCGCGACCAGCGGCACCACCACCAGGACGCCGAGCGTGGTCCAGGGGACCACCACCGGGTACGGCTCCGTGACCGGCCACAGGGCGGCGTACCGGCGGTTGAGGGCGGTCAGGATGATCGACGCGGAGCCGAGGCCGGCGACGATGCCGAGCGCGGAGCCCAGTACGGCGATCACCCCGGACTGACAGAGCGAGAGCAGCCGGCGCAGTCCCGGGCCGGCGCCGACCGCCGCGAGGGTGGACAGGTCGGCCCGCCCCTCGGCCGCCGCCAGCCCGGTGGCGATGGCGGCGGCGCCCAGGGTGATCACCCCGGCGGCGGCGGCCAGCAGGAGCAGCAGCGGCCGCCCCGCGTCGCCCTGCGTGCCCCGGTCGATCTCGACCTGCGCGTGCAGCGGACGTACGGCGGCGACGAACCGGTCCTGCCGGTCCTCGTCGGGCACGCCGTCGGCGGCGATCGCCCAACCGAGCGGGTGGACGTCGAGGCCGAGCCGCCCGGCGGCCGCCGGGGAGAGCAACAGCCGGTCCGCCCCCAGCGCGGTGGGCAGCGGATATCCGGCGACGGTGGTGACGGCCTGGGGGTCGGGCCGGGCCTGCCCGGCGCGGGTCACCCGCACGTCGACCCGCCCGTCGCGCACGTAGCGTGGATCGGTCACGACCGCGCCGCCGGCCCGCAGCACGGCGGTGGCGGCGGCGACGTCGGCGGGGGCGGCGCCGGTGAGCGCCGGCAGGGCCGTCCCGTCGTCCACCAGGACGTGGAAGTACCGGCCGAGGTGCTCCTCGGGTTCCGCGCAGCGGGCGTCGGCGCGGGCGCGGCGCTGCTGCTCCGGGGTGAGCCTGTCGCCCGGCGTCCACGGGCAGACGCGCTCGGCGGGCAGCACCGGCGAGACCACGCACAGGTCGGTGGCCGTCCCGCACCGGGGCTCCGCCAGCGGCGCCACCGTCCGGACCCCCAGGTGGGCGCGCGCGGCCTCGCTGACCCCGGGCAGGTCGGGCAGGGTTTCCCCGTCCGACCCGGTGACCAGCACCGTGGTGGCCGGCAGGGCCGGCAGGTACATCGTGGCCGACCGGGCGTCGTCGCTGGCCAGGTACACCCCGATGGCGACGCTGCCGGCGACCGCGGCCATCACGGCGGAGATCGCGGGCGCGGTCGACGACCGGTTGCGGCTGGCGTCGCGCAGCGCGATCCGGGGCGCCAGCGGCAGCGACCGCCCGAGGCGGGCGAGCAGGCCGACCAGCGTCGGGGTGGCGAAGACCAGGCCCAGCTCGCCGAGGACGAGGCCGGCCAGGATGACCGCCGGCGCCGTCCGGGCCGCCCCGAACGCGGCCACCGCGGCCCCGGCGGCGGCCAGGACCGCCCCGACTGTCAACCAGCGTCGCCGGTGCGCCGGCGGGGTGCGCCGGCCGGCCAGCCCCGCCACCACGTCCTGCCGGGCGGCCGTCCAGGCCGGGGCCAGCGCGGCCAGCACCCCGGCCAGCACCGCGACGGCGGCGATTGCCGCGAGCGCCTCCGGCCACCAGCGGTACGCGCCGAAGCGCGCGCCGAAGAGGTGCTGCTCCACCAGGGAGCGGCCGGCGAACGCGGCGGCGACGCCCAGCGCGACCCCGAGGGCGGCGCCGACGGCACCCAGCACCACGCCGTCGGCCAGCACGATGCGGCGCAGGTGGGCGTCGTCCCCGCCCGCCACGGCGACCAGCGCGAGGTCCCGGCGCCGCCGCCGTACGCCGACCGCGAAGGCTGGCCCGACGAGCAGCACCACCTCCAGCAGCCCCAGCCCGCCGACGAGCACCGAGACGCTCATCCCCTCCACGTCCATGGCGGAGCGGCCGTACGGCGCGAACGTGACGGTGTCCGACGCCGGGGCGGGGACCCGGGCGTGCACCACGACGCCGTGGGCGTTGAGCCGGCGGAACAGCTCCTCGTCGGGGTCGCCGGGCAGGTCGACCAGCCAGCTCGTGCCCGGCTCGGCCTCCATCCGCCCCTCCGACGGGTGCAGCGTCACCACCGGGCCCAGGTCGTCGGGGTACTCGGCCACCCCGACCACCCGCCAGGAGCGGGCGCCGTCGCCGGACGTGACGGTGTCGCCGAGGCGGGCGTCGAGGCGGCGCAGGGCCGCCGGGCTGACCGCGATCTCATCCGGCCCGGCCGGCGCCCGCCCCGAGTGGAACCGGACCAGCCCCCGCCCGAGCGGGTCGGTGAGGTCCACGGCGCGGCCCGTGAGCGTGTTGTCGACCCGCTCGCCGACCAGGGCGTCGAACGACACCCAGCGGCGCAGCGGGACCACCCGGCTCCCGGCCGGCAGCAGGGCGGCCACCTGCCCGGCGGTGACGGGCCCGGCCGAGGGACCGTCGTCCGGGTCGGTACGCCAGGTCTCGGCCCAGGTGCTCTGCGCGAGGGGGGTCCGCGTCACCCAGTTCAGCTCCGCGTCGGCCGCGCCGAGTTGGCGGTCGGCCCGCTCCACCGGGGTCAGCTCGGACATCCGCCAGCTCACCGCGGTGAAGCTCAGCACCAGCACCGGCAGCGTGATCATCGCGAGCACCAGCGCCGTACGCCCCCGGGCCCGCCGGGCCTCCCGCCGGGCGATCCGCAGCGCGGCCCACCAGGAACCGGCGGCCCGGGCGAGCCGGCCGCCCCGGCCCGCGCTCACCGACCGCTGCCGCTCAGCAGCTGCTCCACGCTGCCCAGCGGGGCCGTCGTGTCGACAAGCACCCCGTCGCGCAGGAAGACCACCCGGTCGGCCCAGGCGGCGTGGCGCGCCTCGTGGGTGACCAGCACGGCGGCGGCCCCGGCGTCGACGCGCCGGCGCAGCAGGTGCAGCACCGCCTCACCGGTCTGCGAGTCCAGCGCGCCGGTCGGTTCGTCGGCGAGCACCAGCCGGCGCTCCCCGACGAGCGCGCGGGCGATGGCCACCCGCTGCTGCTGCCCGCCGGAGAGCTGGTCGGGGAACCGGTCGGCCAGCGCGGTCAGGCCCACCTCGGACAGCGCGTCCAGCGCCAGGCGGCGGGCCCGGCGTACGCCCGTGCCGTCGAGTTCGAGGGGGAGGGCGACGTTCTCCACGGCGCTGAGGCTGCCGAGCAGGTTGAGGTCCTGGAAGACGTAGCCGATGCGGCGGCGCCGCACCTGGGCCAGCCGCCGCCGGTCGAGGGCACCGAGCGGCTCGCCCTCGACGTACACCTCGCCCGCGGTCGGGCCGTCCAGCCCGCCGGCCAGGGCGAGCAGGGTCGACTTCCCCGAGCCGGACGGTCCCATCACGGCGACGAGTTCCCCCGCGCGCACGGCGAGGCTCACCCCGCGCAGCGCGTGCACGGCCGCCGCGCCGGCGCCGTGGGTGCGGTGCACGTCACGCACGTCCAGCACCGGCGTGGTCGGGCTCCCGTCCGCCGGCCGGTTCCCCGTGCTCACCGTCGCGCCTCCTCGTCCGCCCGGTCCACCGCCTCGGCAGGCGTCGTCGGGACGCGGCCGGGCTCCGCCGGACGGTAGCGCACGAGGCTGGTCTCGCAGTGGTCCAGCCAGCGCACCTCGGCCTCGGCCTGGAAGACCATGGCGTCCAGCACCAGCCGCCACGGCAGGTCCTCGGGGCGGTCGCTGGCGTACTTCAACCGGGTCAACTCCTGCAACGTCCGCATGGTCGCGCTGCGCTGGGTCTGCACGACCGACCGGACGTCCACCCCGGGGGTGGTCAGCGCGAGGGCGAGCTTGATCGCCAGCTCGTCGCGGGGCCGGTCGGTGCGGCTGATCGGCGTGGCGAACCACAGGGCCAGGTCCGTCCGCCCGGCGTCGGTGATCTCGTACGGGCGCTGCCCCGTCTCGCTCTCGGGCAGCGACCGGACCAGCCCGTCCCGCTCCAGCCGGGACAGGGTGGTGTAGACCTGACCGATGTTCAGCGGCCAGGTCGAGCCGGTCGACTCCTCGAACGCGGCGCGCAGCTGGTAGCCGTACATCTGGCCGCGTTCGAGCAGGGCGAGCAGCCCGTGACGGATGGACATGGCAACGGAGTATGCATACCTGGTATGCGACCCGCAACCGGGGCGGGCGTCGAGGGTCGGCCGGTCAGGCGGGTCGGCCCGGGAACGGCACAGTCAGCGGGGTGATCCCGGCCGTCCGTCGCCAGCGGGTGGCCCGTACGGCGTACTCGACCAGGGCGGCCAGGGCCCTGTCCCGGTCGGCGCCGCTGGTGGCCGGCACCACCGCCCGCCAGAACGCGGCCGTGCGCTCCTCCACCTCGGCGGCCAGCCGCAGCGCGCTCGCCCGGTCGGTGACCGGGAACGGCAGCGTGTAGCCGGCCCGGTCCGGCGGGACGTTCCCGCCACCGGCGCTCAACTGCACGATCAGGTCGTCGCGGCGGCGCCGGTGCGCGGCCTCCGCCTCCTTCGCGGCGGTCCGGGCGGCGCCGGTGAGGCGTACCCCGATGGGCCCGTACGCCCAGATCGCGGCGTACTCGGCGGAGAGCACCGCGCCCAGCGCCCCGGCCGGCCCCGGCGGTGTGGGCGCGGTCACCTCAGCACCTCCACGTGCGTGGCCCGGGCGGCGGCGATCGAGGCGAGCAGCGCGGCCCGCTCCGCCGGCGCCGCCGCGCAGGCCCGGGTCGCCGCCTCCTGGGCGGCGCGTTCGTCCTCGCGCAGCGCGGCCCGTGCCGCCGCCGGGCCGCCCGGCGCGGCGGGCGTGGCCGCGGCGGACGCCGAGGGCAGCGGTACGCCGATGAGCCGGGCGAGTTCGGCCGCGTGCGCGCGGTGCGCCTCGGCGATCGGCGTGAGCAGGCCGGCGAGCGCGGGGTGCGCGGCGGCGGCGTCCCGGTGCCCGGCGGCGAGCCGGAGCGCCTCGTCGAGCAGCGGCGTGAGCGGATCCGGCCCGGGGGTGGGGTCGTCGTCGCGGCTCAGGAGGCCGCAACCGGTCAGCGGCGCCGCCGCTCCGCCGAGCGCCAGGAGCACCCCGGCGCGCAGCACCTTTCGCCGGGAATGCCCGGTTGCCTCGCCGCGTCGTGTCGTTCTGCCCGTCGCCACCGGACAAGTCAACACCATCACCGGCCGTACGTGGGCGACCGGCGTCGGTGCGCCGCCCGGCCCGCCGCGCGGCAGGCGCGTTACGCTCTGCGCAGCCACCGGCGCGTCAGCTCCGGTGGCGTGCCGGCATGGCGGCCGACCGGGTGCCGTCGATCAGCAGGAGGGTGCGGAGATGACGCAGCGTGGCCGTGCCACGAGGTCGACGGGTCCGGCGGGGAGACCCCGACGCGCCGACGCCCCACGGGGCGGGGAACGTGCCGGCGGCCCGCGCGGCGACCTCGCCGCCCGGCGGGCCCGGCTGCGTGAGGTGATCGAGCCGGTGGTCGCCGGCGCCGGTTACGACCTGGAGGAACTCTCCGTCTCCCGCGCCGGCCGGCGGCACGTGGTGCGGGTGATCGTGGACGCCGACGGCGGGATCAACCTGGATGCCGTCGCCGAGGTCTCCCGGGCCGTCTCCGCGGCCCTCGACGCGGCCGAGGAGGCCTCCGGCGACCTCGTCGCCGGGGAGTACCAGCTGGAGGTCAGCTCCCCCGGCGTGGACCGGCCGCTCACCCTGCCCCGGCACTGGCGGCGCAACGTCGGCCGGCTGGTGAAGGTGACCGCCCGCGGCGCGGGCGCCCCGTCCGGCCAACCCGCCGGGCAGCCCACCGGCGACCGGCAGGTCACCGGCCGGGTGGTCGAGGCCGACGACGAGCGCGTGGTGCTGGAGACCGACGCCGGCCGCGCCACGTGGACGTACGCAGAGCTCGGCCCCGGCCGGGTGCAGGTCGAGTTCCACCGCCTCGACGAGATCGAGGAGACGGACGGACCCGACGACATGGACGACACCGACGACTTCGACGACGAAGATGATGTGGAGGACGAGGAGAGGTGAACATCGACCTCGCGGCGCTGCGCGCACTCGAGCGCGAGCGGGAGATCCCGTTCGACACGATCCTCGCGGCGATCGAGACCGCGCTGCTGACCGCCTACCGGCACACCGAGGGGGCGGAGTCGCACGCCCGGGTGGAGATCGACCGCAAGTCCGGCGCGGCCCTGGTCTACGCGCAGGAGTTGGACGACGACGGCACCGTCGTACGGGAGTGGGACGACACCCCGCACGACTTCGGGCGGATCGCCGCCATGACCGCCAAGCAGGTCATCCTCCAGCGACTGCGGGAGGCCACCGACGAGGTGCACTTCGGCGAGTACGTGGGCCGCGAGGGTGACCTGGTCACCGGCGTGGTGCAGGCGCACGAGACGCGCAGCGAGAAGGGCATCGTCAGCGTCGACCTCGGCAAGCTGGAGGGGGTCCTGCCGCAGTCCGAGCAGGTGCCCGGCGAGCGCTACGCGCACGGCGAGCGGATCCGCTGCGTGGTGGTGCACGTGGCCAAGGGGATGCGCGGGCCGCAGATCACCCTCTCCCGGTCGCACCCGGCGCTGGTCAAGAAGCTCTTCGCGCTCGAGGTGCCGGAGATCGCCGACGGCACGGTCGAGATCGGCGCGATCGCACGTGAGGCGGGTCACCGTACGAAGATCGCGGTCCGCTCCACCACCCAGGGGGTCAACCCCAAGGGCGCCTGTATCGGCCCGATGGGGCAGCGGGTACGGGCCGTCATGAGCGAACTGCACGGCGAGAAGATCGACATCATCGACTGGTCGGACGACCCGGCGACGTTCGTCGGCAACGCCCTGTCGCCGGCCAAGGCCCTGCGGGTCGAGGTGGTCGACCTGGCCACCCGCACCGCCCGGGTCACCGTCCCGGACTTCCAGCTCTCCCTCGCCATCGGCCGGGAGGGGCAGAACGCCCGACTTGCTGCCCGGTTGACCGGTTGGCGGATCGACATCCGGTCCGACGCCGAGCAGTCCGGTGCCGCCGGCCGGGGCGCAGCTGATCACGTCCCGGAGCCGGGCGGCGCGATCTCGGGCTCCTAGGGGTAGACTTTCTCCAGTGGTACGACGCGCGCTGCCGGAACGCACCTGTGTGGGTTGCCGGCGACGTGCGCCGGCCAGCGAATTGCTGCGGATCGTCGCGGTCGGCGACGAGGCTGGTCACAGCCTTCGGCCCGATCCGGCCCGCAGGCTGCCGGGTCGGGGAGCGAACATGCACCCGGATCCGGCCTGCTTCGCGCAAGCGGTGCGGCGACGCGCTTTCGGGCGTGCGCTGCGCCTCACCGGGGTCCCCGACCACGGTGAGCTTGCGGAGCACGTCGATGCGCCAACCACTACGTCCGGTCAGCCCGACCGGGCGAGGGTCGCTAGCAGGGTAGGACGACCGACATGAGCACACGATGAAGTCCCTGAAATGACCAGGCTTCAAGTGCACGAGTGAGGTCGCTGCGGGTGCTGCCCGCACGACCTCGGAGTGAGGAGTGCAGTGGCAGGTAAGGCCCGCGTACACGAGCTTGCAAAAGAGCTCGGGGTCGAAAGCAAGACCGTTCTCGCCAAGCTCAAGGAGATGGGCGAGTTCGTGAAGTCCGCGTCCAGCACCGTCGAGGCGCCCGTCGCCCGACGGCTGCGTAGCGCATTCGTCGCCGGCGCCGGTTCTCCGGCACCAGCCGCCCCACCGGCGGCCGCCACCTCGATGTCGTGGGCACTCGCCGGCTGGGC
>NZ_WAAS01000157.1:0-14999 GCF_008806585.1 Micromonospora sp. AMSO12t | reverse complement strand
GGACCTGCGCGAGCGCGGCCGCGCCGCGGCCGCGCTCGCGCAGGTCCGTACCGCCGGCACCGCCTGGGGGCTCGACCCCGCCACCGGCCGGATGACCCTGACCGTCGACGACACCGTCTCCGCCCGGGACGTCGCCGCGCTGCGGGCGACCGCCGCCCGGGCCGGTGCGGTGCTCCGGCACGAGCCGGGCGAACTGCGCACCCTCATCGCCGGCGGGCAGGCGATCTACAGCGGCGGCCGGTGCTCCCTCGGCGCCAACGTCCGCAGCGGCACCACCTACTACTTCGTCACCGCCGGCCACTGCACCTCCGTCGGCGCGACCTGGTACGCCAACAGCGCGCAGACCACCGTCCTCGGCAGCCGGGCGGGCAGCAGCTTCCCCGGCAACGACTACGGGCTGGTCCGCTACACGAGCCTGGTCGCCCACCCCAGCGCCGTCTACACGTACCCCGGCCTGCTCACCATCAACGGCGCCGGCAACGCCTACATCGGCCAGGCGGTCTGTCGCAGCGGCTCCACGACGGGGGTGCGCTGCGGCACGGTCACCGGGCTCAACGCGACCGTCAACTACGCCGAGGGCAGCGTCTCCGGCCTGATCCGCACCAACATCTGCGCTGAGCCGGGTGACAGCGGCGGGCCGCTCTACGCCGCCGGCACCGGCACCGTCCTCGGCATCCTCTCCGGTGGCAGCGGCAACTGCACCAGCGGTGGCACCACCTACTACCAGCCGATCATGGAGATCCTGGCCGCGTACGGCGTGACCGTCCCCTGACCGACCACCCGCGTGCCCGGCCCGACCCCGCGCGACGGGCCGGGCACGGCGGGGTCAGCCCTCGCGGCCGGTGGTCGCGACGCCCACGACGAGGTGACGCCCTCCGGCACCGACCGGAACCGGTCAGGCGGCCCGGGGGGTGAGGAGGTAGTCGTCGGCCTCGGGGCTCCACCGCAGGTCGACGACGCCGCTGGTGGCGGCCGCCTTGCAGAACTGGAGGAAGCTGCGGTAACCCAGCTTCTTCTCGCTGAAGTCGGGCCGCGCCCGGCGCAGCTGGTTCTTCAGCCCGGAGAGGGCCACCGCGCCCTCGTCTCCGGCGAGGTCCGACACCACCGAGCCGAGCAGCGCGAACGCCACCTCCCGGTCGCCGTGCTCGGGCAGGGAGACCTCGGGGTCGCCCTTGGCGGGTCCCTCCGCCAGCTCGACCACGTTGTGCTGGGCGAGGTGCCGCATGAGCTCCCCGAAGGTGCGGAACCCGTAGTCGGACTCGCTGAACGTCGGGTCCTTGCGCAGCAGGGTGCGCTTCAACGTCGAGGCCGTCACCTCGCCGCTCGAACTGCCCTGGAGGCCGGCGACGGTCTGCGCCACGAACACGGCGAGCGTGTCGACGTCCCGCCCGGCCTCCTCGGCCGCCGGCTGCGGCTCGGGCTCCGGCTCCTGCTCCACCCGCGGCACGTCGGGGCTGGGCAGGCGGGCCGGGCGGCCCCGCCGGACCCGGGCGGGAGGGATGTCGACGCCCTCCAACCGGTCGTAGTAGAGGAACTCGTCGCACGCGGGCGGCAGCAGCGCCGAGGTCGAATTCTCCACGCCCACCCCGATGACGCGCTTGTTCAGCTCGCGGAGCTTGTGGACCAACGGGGTGAAGTCGCTGTCGCCGGTGCAGATCACGAAGGTCGAGATGTACCCGCGCTCGAAGGCCAGCTCCACCGCGTCCACGGCCATCTTGATGTCGGCGGCGTTCTTGCGCGAGGCCCCCATCCGCTGGGGAATCTCGATCAGCTCGACGTGCGACCGCGTGAGCATCCGCCGGTCCTCGTCGAAGTACGACCAGTCCGCGTACGCCCGGCGCACCACCACCCGGCCGCGCTCGGCGAGGGCGTCGGCGATGGGACGGAAGTCGAAGGCCACGCCGCCGAGGTGGTCGCGGGCCCCCAACGCGAGGTTCTCGTAGTCGAGGAAGAGGGCGATGCGGTCTTCGTGATCCACGCAGGTCAGCCTACCCCCGGCGGGGCGCCGCGCCGTCGCGTCCGCCCCTGGCATGGCGCGGTGCCCGCCGGGGTCGGCCGGCCACCGGGTAGTGCTGGCCCTACCCGGGAACTACCTCCAGACGGCTGGGTCGGCGCGTCACCCACGGTTAGCGTCAGCGGCATGACGACAGCTCGTCCCCTGTGCCTGGCCGAGGCGCTGCGCCGGCCCGGATACCTGTTCTCCCCGTGGCCGTGGCGCGCGCTGGCCTACCTGTTCACCACCGTCCCCGTCGCCGGGGTGCTCGCCGTCGGGCTGCTCGTCGTCGGGGCACCCCTGCTGGCCGCGGTCAACGCCGCCCGGCAGGACCGCCCGGTCGAGCTGCCCCTCGTGCTGTTCCTGGCCGTCGGTGCCCTGACGGTGCTGGCGTCGGCCCCGGTCGTGAGCATCGCGGTGACCGCCGTGGAACGGCAGCGGCTCGGCCTCGTGGACGGGCGGCCGTTGCCGGCGTACCGGTGGCGGGGCCTGGCCGCGCGCTACACCGACGCCGACGCGTGGCGGGAGGTCGCTTACACCTTCTGGCTGGGCGGCGTCGTGCCGCTCGGCTACGCCGTGTCCACCCTGCTCGTGCTGCTCGACCTCACGCTGGTCGCCAGCCCCTGGCTGGTCGGCGACGCCGACGAGGTCATCGTGGTCTGGACCACCGTCGACACGGCCGGCAAGGCCGTCCCGTACGCCGTCCTCGGGGTCCTGCTCCTCCCGGTGCTCTGGTACGGGCTCGGCGTGCTCGCCGCGGCCCAGGGCGCGGTGGCGCGGTGGCTGCTCGGCCGGCCCGCCGACGGGGCGGCCCTGCGGGAGGTCAGCCGCTCGCGGGCCCGGCTGGTCGACGCGTACGAGACCGAACGCCGCCGCATCGAGCGCGACATGCACGACGGCGCGCAGCCCCGGCTGACCAGCCTCACCCTCCACCTGGGTCTGGCCCGGCTGGACGTGCCCGAGGACTCCCCCGCCGCCGCCCCGCTAGCCGTGGCGCACGACCAGGCCAAGAACCTGATGGTCGAGCTACGGCAGATCGTGCAGGGCATCCGCCCGCAGAGCCTCACCGACCTGGGCCTGGCCGGCGCGGTACGGGAACTGGCCGGCGAGGCCACCGTCCCGGTCACCGTCCACGCCGACCTCGGGCAGCCGCTGCCCGAACTCGTCGAGAGCACCGCGTACTTCGTGGTGTCGGAGGCGTTGGGCAACGTCGTCCGGCACGCCGGGGCGACCCGGGCCGAGGTCCGGCTCGTCCAGGCCGACGGCGAACTCGTCGTGGAGATCTCCGACGACGGCCACGGCGGGGCCGACCCGGCGCGGGGCACCGGCCTGACCGGCCTCGCCGATCGGGTCGCCGCGGCCGACGGGCGGCTGCTGCTCGCCAGCCCGCCCGGCGGCCCCACGCTCGTCCGGGTGGAGTTGCCGTGCCACCGATGACGCGCGTCGTGCTCGCCGAGGACGAGGTCCTCCTGCGCGAGGGCCTCGCCGGCCTGCTGGCCCGGTTCGACTTCGAGGTGGTCGCCGCCGTCGGCACGGCACCGCAGTTGCGGGACGCGGTCCGGGCGCACGAGCCGGACCTGGTGGTGACCGACATCCGGATGCCGCCCGGCCCGCACGACGACGGGCTGCGGGCCGCCGTCGACCTACGCGCCGAACGGTCGCGGCTCGCCGTCATGGTGCTGAGCCAGCACGTGCAGGCCGAGTACGCCTCCGCCCTGCTCGCCAGCGGTGACGGACGGGGCGTCGGCTACCTGCTCAAGGACCGGATCGCCGAGGTCGCCGAGTTCGCCGAGCAGCTTCGCACGGTCGCCGGCGGCGGCACGGTCGTCGACCCCGACGTGGTGCGGCGGCTGCTGCACCGCCCACGCGACCCGCTCGCGGCCCTGTCCGCCCGGGAGCGCGAGGTGCTGACGCTGCTCGCCGAGGGGCACTCCAACGCGGCGATCGCCGCGCGGCTGCACGTCACCGAGGCGGCCATCGGCAAGCACATCGGCAACGTCCTGGCGAAGCTCGGCCTGCCGCCCAGCGACGACACCAACCGCCGGGTGCTGGCGGCCCTCACCTACCTGCGCGCGGGCCCGTCGCCCCGGTAGCCGGCTCCGGCGCGACCGGTGGCCGCCTCCGGCGCGGCCGTCCGCCGGGCAGGCGCGGCCGCCCCGCCGAAAAGTTGCGGTCCCGATCTCCCGCCGTTCACCCGCGCCCCGCTAGCATCGCTGCTCATGAATACGAGGAGCAGTACCCGCTCGGGCCCCAGAAGGCTGGCGATGGCGTTCGCGCTGGCCGTCGTCCTGGTGGCGCCCGTGGCGGTGACGGCGGCGGCGTCGGCCGCCGGCCCCCTTACCGTGGCCCAGGCGCTTGCCGCGCAGGACGGCCGGACGGCCGCCGTGACCGGCTACGTCATCGGCCAGCCGACCAGCACCACGACGGTGCTCAGGTCCGGCTTCACCGCCGACACCGCGATCGCGATCGCCGACACGGCCGCCGAGACCGGCGCGAGCAGGATGCTCTACGTCCAGGTCACCGCCGCCTACCGGAGCACGTTCGGGCTGCTCACCAACCCGGGCCTGCGGGGCCAGCGGATCACCGCCACCGGCGCGCTCACCGCCTACTTCAGCCACGGCGGCCTGAAGAACCCGACGGCGATGACCCTCGGCGGCACCACGCCATCGCCGAGCCAGTCCCCGACTCCGGTCCCGACGACCACCCCGGCGCCCGGCGGCGACTACGACTCCACCTACTACGCCAACGCGATCGGCAAGTCCGGCACGGCGCTGCGCAGCTCGCTGCACTCGATCATCAAGGTGCAGACGAAGCTCTCCTACGACCAGGTCTGGGAGGCGCTGAAGGACACCGACCAGGACCCGGCCAACACCAACAACGTCATCCTGCTCAACACCGGGCGGTCCCAGAGCAAGAGCAGCAACGGCGGCGGCGTGAACGACTGGAACCGTGAGCACGTCTGGGCCAAGTCGCACGGCGACTTCGGCACCGCGACCGGCCCGGGCACGGACGTCCACCACCTCCGGCCGGAGGACGTCTCGGTCAACTCGACGCGCGGCAACAAGGACTTCGACACCGGCGGCAGCCCCGTCGCCGAGGCGCCGGGCTGCTACACCGACGCCGACTCGTGGGAGCCGCGCAACGCGGTCAAGGGCGACGTGGCACGCATGCTGATGTACATGGCGATCCGGTACGAGGGCACCGACGGCTGGCCCAACCTGGAGCTGAACCAGTCGGTCAACAACGGCAGCGCGCCGTACCACGGCAAGATGTCGGTGCTGCTCCAGTGGAACCAGGCCGACCCGCCGGACACCTTCGAGAAGCGCCGCAACCAGCGGATCTACGAGCGCTGGCAGGGCAACCGGAACCCGTTCGTCGACCACCCGGAGTGGGCGACCGCCATCTGGGGCTGACCTCGCCCCACCGGCGTGTCGCGGCCGGTCCCCCGACGGGGGACCGGCCGACCGGCGGGCGGTAGTCGGCCCTAGCCCGTGGGATCCGCCGCACGCGGGCGTTCCGCCTTCGCCGTACGGGACGCCGCAGCCTGGGCCACCGACAAGGTAGGCACTGATAGGTGTACCCGCGCCCGAGCGGGGTATCCCGCGCGGCCAGCATCCGTCTGTCGGGAGGTCACCGTGGAGAGTCGAGCCAAGGCGTTGGGCCACGGGATCCATCCCATGATGATCGTCTTTCCGCTGGGACTGCTCGCCACGGCGGTGATCTTCGACATCCTGTACCTGATCACCTACCGCGCCGGATTCCAGATCTCCGCCGCGTACACCATCGGTGCCGGCGTCATCGGCGGCCTGCTCGCGGCGGTCTTCGGCTTCACGGACTGGCGGGCCATCCCGTCCGGCACCCGCGCCAAGCGGGTGGGCGCGATCCACGGCATCGGCAACGTCGTCGTCGTGCTGCTGTTCGCGGTGAGCTGGTTGGCGCGGGCCTCCGCGACGAACTGGGAGCCGAACGCCCTGGCCCTGATCTGCAGCTTCGCGGGCATCCTCCTGTCCGGGATGACGGCCTGGCTCGGCGGCGAGCTGGTCGAGCGGCTGGGCATCGGGGTCAGCGACAACGCCGGCGTCAACGCGCCGAGTTCCCTGTCCCGTCGTTCCACGCGCCGCGCCCGCGCCTGATCCGTCCGCCCGTGCCCCGGACGGACCGGGCAGGCCGGTGGGCCAGCCGGCCCGGCCCGCCGGGGGGCGGGTTCGTCACCGCGCGCCGGCGGGTTCCGGGACGAACGGCAGGCTCCTCGGCTCCACCGGCTGGGCCTCGCCGGCCGGGTGCCGCCACAGCCCCCGCGCGCGCAGGATCGGCAGCACGCCCTCGCCGAACCAGTACGCCTCCTCCAGGTGCGGGTGGCCGGAGAGGATGAACTCGTCCAGGCCGAGCGCGTGGTACTCGGCGATCCGGTCCGCCACCTCCGTGTGGCTGCCCACGAGGGCCGTGCCGGCGCCGCCCCGGACCAGGCCGAAGCCGGCCCAGAGGTTGGGGGCGACCTCCAGTCCGTCGCGGGAGCCCCCGTGCAGGTCGAGCATCCGGCGCTGCCCCTCGGACTCGCTGCCGCGCAGCCCCGCCTGAGCCGCCCGCAGGTCGGACTCGGCGATGCCGTCGAGCAGGCGGCGGGCCTGCGCCCAGGCCTCCTCGGCGGTGTCCCGGGTGATGACGTGCAGCCGGATGCCGAAGCGCAGTTCGCGGCCGGCCTCGGCGGCCAGCGCGCGGACCCGGTCGAGCTTGCCGGCCACCTGGGCCGGCGGCTCGCCCCAGGTGAGGTAGACGTCGCTGTGCCGCACCGCCACCGGCAGCGCGGCGGCGGAGGAGCCGCCGAAGTAGATCGGCGGGACCGGGTCCGGTAGCCGGTTGAGCCGGCCCTGCGCGATCCGCAAATGCTCGCCGGCGTGGTCCACGGTCTCGCCGCGCCACAGCGCCCGCACGATGTGCAGGAACTCGTCGGTGCGCGCGTACCGGGCGTCCTTGTCCAGGAAGTCGCCGTAGGCGCGCTGCTCGTGCGACTCGCCGCCGGTGACGATGTTGACCATCAGCCGGCCGCCGGAGAGCCGTTGGAACGTCGAGGCCATCTGCGCCGCCAGCGCGGGCGTGAGCAGGCCGGGGCGGAAGGCGACCAGGAACTTCAGCCGCTCGGTCACCTCGGTGAGCATGGCGGTGCTCAGCCAGGCGTCCTCGCACCAGGCGCCGGTCGGGGTGAGCGCGCCGACGAAGCCGAGCTGCTCGGCGGTCCGCGCGATCTGGCCCAGGTAGGCGACGGTCGCCGGGCGGGCGCCGCCGGCCGTGCCGACCGGCACGCCGTGGCCCCCGCCGACGATGTCCCGGCTGTCGCCGTAGGTGGGCAGGAACCAGTGGAAGGTGAGGGCCATCCGGATCTTTCCTCCAGTGCGGTGGCGAGAAGAGGTGCGGCAGGGCAGGCGGCCGGCGGCCGGGTGCTCCTGAGGGGTGGGACGATCCCGGCGACAGTCTACCCATAAAACCTATCGGGTTAGTAGGCTTAGTGCGACCGGCGGCTGTCAGTGCCGTCGCGCCCCCAGGTCCATCTCCGTAGGAGCTGTCATGCGAACCCCCAGAACGGCCCTCCCCCGTCGGCACCGCCTGGTGACGGCACTGCTCACCGCCGTGGCACTGGTCGCGGTCGGCGGCGTCAGCGCCTGCGGCGACGGGTCCGCGGCGGCCGGCGGAGACAAGGGCCCACTTCGGATCGGCTACCAGCGCTTCGGAGGACTGAGCCTGGTCAAGGCCCGCAACGCCGCCCCCGACGTGGAGTGGTCGTTGTTCGAGAGCGGCCCGGCGCTCACCGAGGCGCTCAAGGCCGGCTCGATCGACATCGGGCAGGTCGGCGAGGCGCCGCCCGTCTTCGCCGCGGCGGCCAAGATCCCGTTCTCCGTCATCGGCACCTCCGCGCCCGTCCCGCAGGGCGAGGCGGTGCTGGTCAAGGACGACAGCGGCTACCGCACCTTCGCCGACCTGCGCGGCAGGACGGTGGCCCTGAACAAGGGCTCCAACGTGCACTGGCTGCTCGTGCGCCTGTTGGCGGCGCACAAGATGACGTTGGACGACATCAACGTCAAGTACCTCAAGCCCGCCGAGGGACGGCCCGCGTTCGACAACGGGCAGGTCGACGCCTGGATCATCTGGGACCCGTACTTCGCCCTGGCCGAGCAGCCCGGGGTCCGGGTGCTCGCCGACGCCACCGGCCTCGCCAGCAACCGGGAGTACGTCCTGGCCGCCCCGGACGCCGTACAGAACCGGTCGGACGACATCCGGGCGTTCCTGCGGACGTACCGGACGGTGACGGACTGGGGCATCGCCAACCCCGACGAGCGGGCCCGCACCCTCGCGCCCGAGTTGAAGATCGCGCAGGACGTCACCGAACGCGCCCTGCTCCGCAGCGCCAAGCCCCTGTCCCCGGTCACCCCGGCCGTCGGCGACGAACTCCAGGCGATCGCGGACGGCTTCGTCGCGCTGAAGCTCGTCCCGGGGCCGGTCGACATCCGGGGCCGCGTCGACGGCCGGTTCAACGAGGTCTTCCAGTGAGCCGTACGACGCTGGCCGACGCCCCGGCCCCGGCCACGGCGACCGCACCGACGCGGCCTGAGCGGCCCGCGCAGCCGGCCCGGCGGTGGCGCCGGCTCGCCAGCCCGGTGCTGCTGGTGCTCTCCTGGGAGCTGGCCGCCCGGATCGGGCTGCTGGCACCCGAGAAGCTGCCGGCGCCGAGCGACGTGCTGGCCACCGGGTGGCGGCTGTCCCGCGACGGCATCCTCGCCACCCACCTGTTCGACTCGCTCACCCGCGCCGGCGTCGGCCTGCTGATCGGCGGGGGTCTCGCCCTGCTGCTCGGCACCGTGGCAGGGTTGCTCCGGCTCGGCGACGACCTCGTCGACCCCCCGGTGCAGATGGCCCGGATGCTCCCCCACCTGGGACTGGTGCCGCTCCTGATCATCTGGGTCGGCATCGGCGAGTCGCTCAAGATCAGCCTGGTGGCCCTCGGTGCGTTCTTCCCGATCTACTTCAACACCTACGCCGGCATCCGGGACATCGACGAACGCCTCGTCGAGGCGGCCCGGACGTGCGGGCTGGGGCAGGCCGCCCGGCTGCGCCACGTGGTGCTGCCCGGCGCACTGCCCGCCCTCTTCCTCGGCCTACGCCTGGCGATCGGGGCGGCCTGGCTCAGTCTGGTCGTCGGCGAGCAGGTCAACGCCCAGACCGGGATCGGCTTCCTGATGATGGAGGCGCGCGAGTTCAGCCAGACCGACGTGGTCGTGCTCGGCCTGCTGATCTACGCGCTGCTCGGCCTGGCGTCCGACCTGGCGCTGCGTGTCGCGGAGAGGAGGACGCTGACATGGCGTCGCGGGCTGCGGGCGACCTGACGGGCGCGGGGCCGGTGCTGACCGCCCACGCCGTACGCCGGGCGTTCGGCCCCTCGGTCGTGCTGGCCGGCGTCGACCTGGCGATCTCCCGGGGGGAGGTGGTGGCCCTGCTGGGCGGCAGCGGCTCCGGCAAGAGCACCCTGCTGCGCATCCTCGCCGGCCTCGACGGCGATGCCACCGGCGGGACCACCGTGCACGGCACGGCCGCCGTGGTGTTCCAGGAGCACCGGCTGCTGCCCTGGAAACGGGTGGCCGAGAACGTCGGGCTCGGCCTGTCCGGCGCCGACACCGACCGGCGGATCGACCGGGCCCTGGCCGAGGTCGGGCTCGCCGACCGGCGCCGCGCCTGGCCGGCCGAGCTGTCCGGCGGCCAGGCTCAGCGGGTCGCCGTCGCCCGGGCGCTGGTCCGCGAACCCGACCTGCTGCTGCTCGACGAGCCGTTCGGCGCCCTCGACGCGCTCACCCGGCTGCGGATGCAGGGGCTGCTACGCCGGCTGCGCGCCGAGCACGGCTTCGCCGCCCTGCTGGTCACCCACGACGTGGACGAGGCCCTGCTGCTCGCCGACCGGATCCTGCTGCTGGAAGGGGGCGTCATCGCCGAGGAACTCCCGGTCGACCTGGGGTCGGTGCGTACGCCGGACGAGCCGGCCTTCGGCGCGCTGCGCCGCCACCTGCTCGACCGCCTCGGCGTGCCGGCCGCCTGACCGCGCCGCCGGCCCCGCACCGGCCGGTCCTCGCCACGGAGATCCGTCAACGGCCCCCGGCCCCACCCGGCAGATCCGGGTGGGGCCGGGGCCGCTCGCGCCGATCCGGGTCGACCGGCGGGAAGCCGGGTCACGCGGCCTCTCGGCCCGCCCCGTCGACCCCGGTGTAGCGGCCCTGGTGGTGCAGCAGCGGCGAGCCGCCGTCGGCGTGCCGGATCAGTTCCGGCTCGGCCAGCACGACGGCGTGGTCGCCGACGGGCACCCGGTCGACCACCCGGCAGAGCAGCCAGGCCAGGACGCCCCCGAGGATCGGCGCCCCCTCCGGTCCGGTACGCCACCGGGTGGGGGTGGCGAACCGGTCGATGCCGCTGGTGGCGAAGGTACGGGCCAGTTCCCGCTGGTCTTCGGCGAGCAGGTGCACCGCCACGTGGCGGGCGCCGGCCAGGGTCGGCCAGCTGGACGATCCGAGGTTCACGCAGAACGACACGACCGGCGGCGCCAGCGACACCGAGGTGAACGACGTGGCGGTGAAGCCGACCGGCGGCGCGCCGGGCGCGGTGACCACGGTGACGGTGCTGGCCTGGTGGCGCAGCACCGTGCGCAGCGCGCGGGCGTCGGCGTCGACCGTCCACCCGCCCTCCGGGCCGTCCCGCCACTGTCGGACGAGGGGGTCGGTGTCGTACCGCGCGATGACCATCGGGACCTTCCGGAGGGGAGTCAGGCAGAGAATCGTGAGAGCGGCGACGCCGGCCCCGGCCGCACGAAGCGACGGCACTCGGACCTCGGTCCACGGCGGCATCCTGGAGTCGGGAAGCGCCGGGACCAGGAACCGCCCCCGCGGGTCGTCGACGACCGCGACGGGTGGCCGCGCTGGCCGCGTCGAGGGGGCAGGTGGCGATCACCGAGCGGCGACGAAGCCGGGGAACCGACCGGTGCGGCCGTCGGGCGCGACGCGATCGGCGGTCAGGCCACCGGGCGCGAACCGGGACAGAGCTGCGAGGCGACCCGCATCAGGTCGACGACCCGGCGGGAGGTGAGCAACGGTACGCGCGGCATGACCCCATTTTCCTACTGGATCAGTAGGAATACAAGTCCCTTCGCCCGCCGGTGGGCCGAAGGGGTGGGCGCGCTGCCCCGAGCCGGCGGTACGGGCCGTCAGCGCCGGCGGGCGTACGCCAGCGGCAGAGGGCTCGCCTGGCCGCTCCACGTGCCGGTCAGCACGGCGCCCTCCGACGCGGTGCCGCCGTCGGGGCGGCGCACGACGGCCAACTCCACGGAGTCGGTGACGATGACGGTGAGGTCGTCCTCGACCACGCGGCGCACGGCGCCGACGGGCGGGACCTCGGCGCCCCGGGTGCCGCTGCCGGCGATGGTCATCGACAGCTCGCGGTACTCCCGCTGGCCGTCGGCCTCGAAGTACTCCTGCGCCTGCCCTGCGTCGGCGAGGACGGCCGCCGCCAGCGTCGCGGCGTAGACGGGATCGGCGCACGCGTCGTACACCCAGCGGCGGCCGAGCACGGAGTGCTCGGTGGTGCCGACGAGCCAGTCGTCGCCGCCGTCGAGGGGCGCGCCGCGGTAGGTCAGCGGAACCTGGTGGATCGGCCCGTCGCCGGCCCTGACGAGCAGCGTCTCGACGCCGACGGCGCCGGCCGGGTCGTCGAACCGGTAGGCCGCCACGCGCTCGACGTCGGCGCCGGCCGGCCCCTGGAACCAGGGTCGGCCGGGCAGCCACGCCGCCAGGAGTGCGAACTTCGTGGGGCGCATCTCCGCCCGGTGCAACAGCGCCATACGCCGCATCGTAGGGGCACCCCGGTGCCCCGCGCTGACCCGGCCGCACGCGACGCGTCCGGCGCGAGCGGGGCCCGGCGGGTCAGGCGGTGGCGTAGCGGCGCAGCCCGTCGACGTCGGACCGGGTCAGGCGGCCCTGGGCGACCAGGAGTTCCAGGTGCGCCGCGGTCTCGGTGACGGCGAGCATCGCGTTGAACACGTCGAGGTCGGCCAGCCTGTGCTCCCGCCGGGTCCAGCGCAGCCGCGCAGCGACCTCGTACGCCGAACTCGCCCCCCGGGCCACGGCGGCCTCCGTCTCGTCGAGCCGCGCGCCGTGGTGCGCGACGAGTTCGTCGACCCGCGCGTGCACGCTGGGGGTCACCGGCCCGTGCGCCGGGAGCAGCCGCGCGTCCGGTCGCCGGCGCACCAGCGCGAGCGATGCCAGGAAGTCGCCGAGCGGGTTCGCCGAGAGTGCGGCCTCGAAGCCGATCGAGGGCGTGATGGTGGGCAGCACGTGGTCACCGGCGAACAACAGGTGCGAGCCGGTGTCGTGGAAGACGACGTGCCCGCGCGTGTGGCCCGGCGTCTCGACGACGTGCAGGGTGCGCTCGCCGTGCCTGATCTGCTGACCGTCGTGGAACCAGTCGTCCGGCAGTTCCCAGTCCTCGGTGCTCAGCCGCGACCCGGTCAACCCCGCCAGGGTGTCGGCCAGCTCGCCGGCGCCCAGCAGCCGCAGGTGGCCGAGCTGCTCGGCGAGCGGGTTCCGGTGCGGCGTCATGGACGCCGCGAGGCTCTCGCGTTCCCCGGCGCCGAGGCTCACCCGCATGCCGTACTCGCGGCGCAGGTGCACGGCCTGCGTGTAGTGGTCCCGGTGCACGTGCGTGACGAGGAACCGGCGCACGTCCCCCAGCGAGCAGTCCAGCTCCTTGAGTGCCGCGTCGAGCGCGGAGCGCGCCTCGGCGATCGCCCACCCGGAGTCGACGAGCACGAGACCGTCGTCGTCGCGCAGGACGTACACGTTCACCGCGCGCAGGCCGTCGTTCGGCAGCGGCAGCGGCACGCGGTGGACGCCGGGGGCGACCTCGAACGTTCCGGGCGTGGTCCAGTCGTCGGAGTTGCCGGTGCCCGAGGTCATGATCCGACCATAGTCCGCGCCGCGACCTGCCCCGGCTCCTCGTCGGCGGCCGCGACGAGAATGGCGACGAAGCGGTCGCACCAGGCCGCCACCGTGGACCGGTCGAACAGGTCCGTGGAGTACTCCACGACGCCCCGCAGGCCGCCCTCGTGCGGGGTGACGACCGTGGCGTAGTCCCGGCGGGCGCAGCCGAGCCCCTGGTCGGTGACGTGCGCCACGAGCCCCGGCAGCCGCACCTCCGGCATCCCCGGATTCCAGCCGAACAGCGTCGTGGCGACCGGTGGCGGCATGCCGACCCGCCAGTGCGGGTCGAGGGCCGCGTACACCTCGGCCAGGGGCGCCGGCTGGTGTCGGAGCGCGTCGAGGAACACCCGGTCGGTGCCCGCCGTCAGCTCCGCGAAGGACGCCGCGCGCGCCAGCGGGGGCCGCATCAGCAGCGGGCTGGTGAACAGGCCCACGACCGACTCGTCCTCGCGGTGGTCGCGGTGGGCGTACGGGCAGGCGAGGACCACGTCACGAGTGCCGGTGAGTTCGCGTACGAGCAGCGCGTACCCGCTGGCCAGGACCGGGAACAGGGTCGTGCCGCAGCGCTCGGCGAGGCCGGTCAGGCGGTCGGTCAGCTCGGCCGGGACGTCGAAGGTGAACTCGCTGCCCCGGCCGGACGGCCGCGCCGGCCGTGGGCGGTCGGCCGGGAACGACACCGCGCGGGGTGCTCCGGCGAGCTGGTCCCGCCAGTACCGCAGGACGTCCGGCGGGACGGCGGTCGCCCGTTGCCGGCGCGCGTGGTCGACGTAGCGTGCCGTGGGCGCGGCGGGGGCCGCACCCTGGCCGGTCTCCGCGGCGTAGCCCCTTCCCAGCTCGTCGAGCAGTTGGAGCATCGACCAGCCGTCACCACAGAGATGGTGCACGACCAGCATCAGCACCCACGCGTCTTCGTCCAGCCGCGCCAGCCGGGCCCGCAGCCATGGTCCCGTGTCCTCCGGGAAGGGCTCGCGGCCGGTCCGCACGCACCACTGCTCGACCTCGTCGGCGGCGAGGTCGCACACCGGCAGCGTCCCCGGCCGGGCCGGGAGCACCTCCTGGACCAGCTCACCGGCGCGTTCCACCAGGCGGGTGCGCAGCGCCTCGTGCCGGGCGACCAGGCCGTCGACCGCCCGTTGCAGGGCCGGCACGTCGAGCCGACCGGCGAGGGTCACCCGTACCGCCATGTGCACGGCCGGCGGGTCGGGGGCCTGCCGCTGGCGATGCCACATCAGTTCCTGCGGGTAGGTCGCCGGCGCCCGGTCCACGACCTCGGACCCGCCGTCCGCGGTCGCCAGGTCCCGCGCCATCGCCCGGATGCCCGGGCTGCGCAGCACCCGGTGCGTGCCGACCGTCAGGCCCAGCAGGTCCGTCAGCCGGTTCGCCAACCGTACGGCCGCCAGGGAGTGACCGCCCGCGGCGAAGAAGGGGACGTCCACCGGCAGCCGGGCCACCCCGAGCTCGGCGCACCAGGAGTCGTGGACGAGCTGCTCCATGGCGGTGCGGGGCCGGTCGGCGGCGCCCGTCACGGCGGGCGCCGGCAGCCGCGACCGGTCCACCTTGCCGTTGTCCGTGGTGGGCAGGGTGTCCAGCAGCACCCAGGCCCGGGGCACGAGGTGTGCGGGCAGGCGCTCGGCGAGCACCGCGGCGAGTCGCTCCGCGCGGGTCGCCGCCGGTTCCCCGTCGTCGTCCGCCACGACGTACGCGGCGAGGTACGGCTCGTCGCCCCGGTCGTGCCGCGCGATGACGGTGGCCTGGCGTACCCCGGGCAGCATGGCCAGCTCCGCAGCGGCCTCGCCGGGCTCCGTCCGCTGTCCGGCGATCTTGACCTGGTCGTCCACGCGGCCGACGAACTCGAGGGTCCCGTCGCCCCGTTCCCGGACCAGGTCCCCGGTCCGGTAGACCCGTGCCCCGGGCAGGCCAGGATCGGGCAGGAAGGCGGCGGCGGTCGCCGCGGGTCGGTCGAGGTAGCCCCGGGCCACGCCGGTCCCGCCGACGTACAG
>NZ_WAAS01000156.1:0-15167 GCF_008806585.1 Micromonospora sp. AMSO12t | reverse complement strand
CAAGTCATGTTCGCCTGGCAGAACACCGACGACGGCGAGCTGACCCTCCCGGGCCTGCGGGTCACCGCACTGCCGCCGCCCCACAGCACGGCCAAGTTCGACCTCACCCTCGCCCTCACCGAGCACGACGGCCGCATCACCGGCAGCCTCGAATACGCCACCGCGCTCTTCGACACCGCCACCGCCCAGCGGCACATCCGCTACCTGCGCCACGTCCTCACCCAACTCGTCGCCCACCCCGACCAACCCATCGACCGGCTGACCCTGCTCGACGAGCGGGAACGGGAGCAGGCGCTGCGCCAGGCCGAGCCGTCCCCGGTGGACAAGGGCGTCGTCGCCCGCCTCGCGCAGCGGGTCGCCGCGGCTCCCGACGCGGTGGCCGTGACGTTCGAGGGCACCTCGCTCACCTACCGCGACCTCGACGCGCGCGCCAACCGGCTCGCCCACCACCTGCGCGCGCACGGCGTCGGCCCCGACGCCCTCGTCGCGGTCTGCCTGCGCAGGTCGCCGGAGCTGATCGTCGCGCTCCTGGCCGTCGCCCGGGCCGGCGGCGCGTACCTGCCGCTGGACCCGGCCCACCCCGCCGAACGCCTGCGGCACCTGCTGGCCGACGGCGCCCCGGTCGCCGTCCTCACCCACGCCGCGACCCGCGCCACCCTCGACGGCCTGACCGACGCGCCCCTCGTCGACCTCGGCACCGACGCCCACCGCTGGGCCGACCGGCCCACCGTCAGCCCCGACCCCGGCACCCGGCCCGACCACCTCGCCTACGTCATCCACACCTCCGGCTCCACCGGCCGGCCCAAGGGCGTGGCGCAGACCTGGCGGTGCCTGGACAACCTGATCGACTGGCAGCTCCGCTACGCCGCGCCGGGCAGTCCCGCGCCGCAACGGGTGCTCCAGTTCGCCTCGATCGGCTTCGACGTCTCCGCGCAGGAGATCTGGAGCACCCTCTGCCAGGGCGGCACGCTGGTGCTGATCGGCGAGGAGAGCGGCCGGGACCTGGGCCGGCTGCGCCACGTCCTGGCCGAACAGGGCGTACGGCGGGCGTTCCTGCCGGCGGCCGTGCTGCACCAGCTGGCCGGTCTCACCGGGGCCGTGGCCCCGCTCGCGCCCGGCTGCGAGATCGTCACCGCCGGCGAGGCGCTGCGGGTCAACGACGACGTACGCGCCCTGGCGGTCGGACTCGGCGGCCGGTACCTCTACAACCAGTACGGCCCGACCGAGACCCACGTGGTCAGCCAGTTCGCGCTGGCCACCGAGGCGGCGGCCGACTGGCCAGCGCTGCCGCCGATCGGCCGGCCGATCGCCAACGCGCGGCTCTACGTGCTCGACGAGCGGTGCGAGCCGGTGCCGGCGGGCGTGCTCGGCGAGCTCTACATCGGCGGGTCCGGCCTGGCGCGCGGCTACCTCAACCGGCCGGCGGCGACCGCGGAACGGTTCCTGCCGGATCCGTTCGCCGGGCCGGGCGAGCGGATGTACCGCAGCGGCGACCTGGTCCGCCGCCGGGCCGACGGGACCATCGAGTTCGTCGGGCGCGCCGACGACCAGGTCAAGGTGCGCGGCTTCCGGGTCGAGCCGGGCGAGGTGGAGGCCGCCCTGCGGCGCGTTCCGGGCGTCCGCGAGGCGGCCGTGCTGCTGCGCGAGGACACCCCCGGCGACCCGCACCTGGTCGGCTACCTGGTGGGCGACGTCCCCGTCGAGGCGGCCCGCGAGCAGTTGCGGCGCCGGCTGCCCGAGCACCTGGTGCCGACCCGCTGGGTGGTGCTGGAGCGGCTGCCGCTGACGGCCAACGGCAAGCTGGACCGGCGGGCCCTGCGCGCGCCGGAGCAGGCCGACGTCGCCACCGCCTACGTCGCGCCGCGCGACGACCGGGAGGCCCGGATGGCCGCCATCTGGGCCGAGGTGCTGCGCCGCGACCGGGTCGGCGCGCACGACGACTTCTTCGCGCTGGGCGGCCACTCGCTGCTGGCGACCCGGCTCGTGCACGCGATCAACGAGCGGATGTCGGCGCGGCTGTCGCTGCGTACCCTCTTCCGGAAGCCGGTCCTGGCCGACCTGGCGGCCGAGCTGGCGGGGCCCGGCTCCCCCGCCGTCGACGCCCTCCCGTCGCTCGTCGCAGATCCCGCCGGCCGGCACGAGCCGTTCCCGCTCACCGACATCCAGGAGGCCTACTGGGTGGGCCGCGGGTCCACCATCGAACTCGGCGGCGTCGGCGCGCACGGCTACAGCGAGCTGCGGCTGCGCGACTTCGACGAGGAGCGCTTCACCCGGGCGCTGCACCGGCTGGTCGACCGCCACGACATGCTCCGCGCGGTCTTCCACGACGGCGTCCAGCGGGTCCTGCCGAGCGTGCCGCGCTACGCGATGGCCCGGCAGGACCTGCGCGGGCTCGACCCGCAGACCGCCGACCGCCGGCTGGGCGAGACCCGGGAGCGGATGTCCCACCAGGTGTTCGACGCCGGCCGCTGGCCGCTGTTCGAGTTCGCGGTGACGCTGCTCGACGGCGAGGCGCGGCTGCACGTCAGCCTCGACGCGCTGATCCTCGACGCGGCCAGCGGGCAGATCCTGGAACACGAGCTGGCGCTGCTCTACGCCGACCCGGACGTCGACCTGCCGCCGCTCGCGGTGACCTTCCGCGACTACGTCCTGGCCGAACGGGCCCTGCGGCGCACGCCGCGCTACGAGCGGGCCCTCGACTACTGGCGGGAGCGGGTCGGCACGCTGGCCCCCGCGCCGCAGCTCCCGCTGGAACGGCAGCCGGAGAGCGTCGAACGGCCGCGCTTCACCCGCTACGACGAGGTGCTGCCGGCGGAGCGTTGGAGCCGGCTGAAGGCGCTCGCCGGCCGGCACCAGGTGACCCCGTCGGTGCTGCTGGTGACCGCGTTCGCGCAGGTGCTGGCCCGGTGGAGCCGCCAGTCGCGGTTCACGCTGAGCCTGCCGCTGTTCAACCGGCTGCCGCTGCATCCCGGCATCAACGCGGTGATCGGCGACTTCACGTCGCTGGTGCTGCTGGAGGTCGACGTGGCGGCCGGGGTCGACTTCGTGACCCGGGCCCGGGCGGTGCAGGAGCAGCTCTGGCAGGACATCGACCACTCGGCGGTCAGCGGCGTACGGGTCAACCGCGAACTCGCCCGCGCCCGGGGCACCCGCCACGCGGCCCTGCCGGTCGTCTTCAACAGCACGCTCACCGAGGCGGCGCCCGACGTCGGCGACAGCGGCCTCGCGGCGGCGCTCGGCGGTGAGGTGCTGCACGGCATCACCCAGACCCCGCAGGTGTGGATCGACCACACGGTCCTGGAGGCCGGCGGGCGGCTGCACGTCAACTGGGACAGCATCGACGAGCTCTTCCCCGCCGGCCTGGTCGCCGAGATGTTCGCGGCGTACCGGGAGCTGCTCGGGCGGCTGGCCGAGCCGGACGCCTGGTACGGCACGCTGGACGGGCCGCTCGCCCCGCCGGTGGCGGTGGCCCCGCCGACCGGTCGTGGGCTCCTGCACGAGCTGGTCGACCGGCAGGCGCTGGCGACCCCCGCCGCGCCCGCCGTGGTCGCCCCGGACCGGCGGCTGGACCACGCCACCGTACGCGTCGAGGCGCGGCGGCTGGCCGGGCGGCTCCAGGACCACGGCGTCGGGCCCGGCCAGCTCGTCGCGGTACTGCTCGACCGGGGCTGGAAGCAGGTCGTCGCCACCCTCGCGGTCCTGCACGCCGGGGGCGCGTACCTGCCGCTCGACCCCGACTGGCCGGCCGAGCGGGTGGCCCGGGTGCTCCAGCGGGCCGGGGCGGGGCTGGTCCTGACCGGGTCGGACCGGGTGGCCCTGCCCGAGGGCGTCGCGCGCCTGGTGGTGGACGCGGACGCCGTCGGTGCGGGCGGGCCGGCGCTGCGGCCGGTCGACCTGGCGGAGACCGACGTCGCGTACGTGATCTACACGTCCGGATCCACCGGCACGCCGAAGGGCGTGACGATCGACCATCGCGGTGCGGTGAACACGCTCCTCGACGTCAACGCGCGCTTCGCCGTGGGGCCCGCCGACCGGGTCCTGGCCGTCAGCGCGCTCAGCTTCGACCTCTCCGTCTTCGACATCTTCGGCACCCTCGCGGCCGGCGCGGCGGTCGTGACGCTCGACCCGGAACTGGCCCGCGATCCGGCCCACTGGCGGGAGGTGGCCCACGCCCACCGGGTCAGCGTCTGGAACTCGGTGCCGGCGCTGGCCGGCATGCTGCTCGACGACGCCGACGCCGGCCACCCGCTGCCGGCGTCGCTGCGGCTGGCCATGCTCTCCGGGGACTGGATCCCGCTCACCCTCCCCGACCGGCTGCGCGAGGCGCTGCCCGGGATCCGGGTCGAGAGCCTCGGTGGCGCCACCGAGGGGTCGATCTGGTCCATCCACCACCCGGTCGACGAGGTCGATCCGGCCTGGCGCAGCATCCCCTACGGCCGGGCGCTGGCCCACCAGGGGGTCCACGTGCTGGACGAGGCCCTGCGCCCCCGGCCCACCTGGGCCACCGGCGACCTCTGGATCAGCGGCGCCGGGCTGGCGCGGGGCTACTGGCGCGACGAGGCGGCGACGGCGGCCAGCTTCGTCGTCCACCCGGTCAGCGGCGAGCGGCTCTACCGCACCGGCGACCTGGGCCGGCTGCGCCCGGACGGCACGATCGAGTTCCTCGGTCGCGAGGACGGCCAGGTCAAGGTGCACGGCTACCGCATCGAGCTGGGTGAGATCGAGGCGGCGTTGGAGGGCCACCCGGGCGTACGCGCCGCCGCGCTGCGGCTACTCGGTCAGGCGCAGGGCGAGAAGCGGCTGGCCGCGTACGTGGTGCCGGACGGTCCCGCGCCCGAGCCGGTCGCCCTCGTGGCGTACCTGGAGGAGCGGCTGCCGGCGTACATGGTGCCGTCGTCGTTCACCGTCCTCGACGCGCTGCCGCTGTCGGCCAACGGGAAGGTCGACCGGGCCCTGCTGCCCGACCCGAAGCCGTCGCCGGAGACCGTCGTCGAGGCGCCGGTGCTCACCGACCCGGCCGAGAACCGGCTGGTGGAGATCGTCACCGAGATCCTCGACCTGCCCGTCGTCGCGCCCGACGCCAACCTGCTGATGCTCGGCGCCACGTCGATCGACGTCGTCCGGATCGCGAACGCCCTCTCCGGCGAGTTGGGCTTCCGGCCGAAGCTGGCCCGGCTGATGCGCCAGCCGACCCTCGCCGACCTGCTGCGGATGTTCCGCGAACACACCGCCGAGCGGGCCGTCGTCGCGGCCGCGCAGCGGGCCGCCACGGTGGTCGAGGACCCGGCCGCGCGCGCCGCGTTCACCTCGGACGCGCGGGGCCGTCGCGGTTTCGCGCCCGACACCCCGGCGGTCGCGCTGACCGCGCCGGCCGACCCGGTGTACGACCGGCGTTACACCGGCTACCGCACGGTGCGCCGCTTCGCCGCGGATCCGCTGCCGGCGGGGGCGCTCGGCGGGTTGCTGGCCACCCTCGCCCAGCGGGAGGTCGACGGTCGGGCCAAGTTCCAGTACGGCTCGGCCGGCGGCACCTACGCCGTGCAGACGTACGTCCTGGTCAAGGCGGGACGCATCGACGGGGTGCCGGGCGGGGCGTACTACCACGACCCGGCGGCGCACCGGCTGCTGGCGCTCGGCCGCGACCGCGAGTTGAGCCCGGACGCCTTCGACTACTTCGTCAACCGGCCGGTCTTCGAGGCCGCCGCGTTCGCGCTGTTCCTGGTGGCGCAGCGCGCGGCCATCGAGCCCCTCTATCAGGAGCAGAGTGCGACCTTCACCGCGATCGAGGCGGGCGCCATGGCCCAGCTGCTGACGATGGCCGCCCCCGAGCACGGTCTCGGCCTGTGCGGCGTCGGCGCCCTGGACACGGCGGAGCTGACCGCCCTGTTCGACCTGGAACCCTCGCACCGGCTGGTCTACGCGCTGCTCGGCGGCGGCCGTCCCGGGGCGGAGCCGGCCGGGCCCGACGCCGCCGCCACCGACACGATCACGGTCGAGCTGTGAACGCCTACGAGCTGCTCGACACGCTCAACCGGCACGCGGTCGGGTTGCGGGTCGACGGCGACCGGCTGCGCCTCACGGGATCCCGCGAGGTCCTCACGCCCGACCTGCTGGCCGACCTCAAGCTGCACAAGGAGGAGCTGGTCGCGATCCTGACCGGCGCCGACGCGGACACGATCCCCCGCCGGCCGCGACCGGACGCGCCGGTGCCGGTCGCGTTCGCCCAACGGCAGCTCTGGTTCCTCGACCAGCTCTCCCCCGGCAACCCGTTCTACAACAACCCGGTCGCGTTCGACGTGGTGGGCGCCCTGGACGTGCCGGCGCTGGCCCGCGCCCTGACCGAGGTGGTGCGCCGGCACGAGGCGCTGCGTACCGTCTTCGCGCTCATCGACGAGGAGCCCTGCCAGGTGGTGCGGCCGGTCGGGCCGGTCGCCCTGCCGGTCGCGGACCTCACCGCGCTCCCCCGCCCGGAGCGCTCCCGCCGGGCCGACGAGGCCGCCGAGGCTGAGGCGCGGGCGCCGTTCGACCTGGCCGCCGGCCCGCTGCTCCGCACCGCCCTGCTGCGGCTGGCCCCCGACGAGCACCGCTGGCTGCTCACCGTGCACCACATGGTGGCCGACGGCTGGTCCGTCGGCATCCTGATCGGCGAGGTCACCGCCCTCTACGCCGCGTACGCGCGGGGCGAGGCTCCCGCGCTGGCCGAGCTGCCCGTGCAGTACCCGGACTACACGCTGTGGCAGCGCCGGCACCTCGGCGGCGGCGAGTTGGAGCGCCAGCTCGGCTACTGGACGCGGACGCTGGCCGGTGCGCCCGCGCTGCTGGCCCTGCCGACCGACCGGCCCCGCCCGGCGGTGCAGCGCTACCGGGGCGAGACCCACGGCACGACTGTGGACGCCGCGGTGCTGCGGGGCCTGCGGGAGGTGGGCCGGGCCGGCGACGCGACGCTCTTCATGACGCTCATGGCCACCCTGTCGGTGCTGATGTGGCGCTACAGCGGGCAGGACGACGTCTGCGTCGGCACCCCGTTCGCCAACCGCAACCACCGGGACGTGGAGGGCCTGATCGGCCACTTCGTGAACACGGTGGTGATCCGCAACCGGCTGGACCCGGAGCAGTCCTTCGCGGCACTGCTGGCCGACGTCCGCCGGCACCTGCTCGACGCGTACGCCCATCCCGACCTGCCGTTCGAGCAGCTCGTGGACGCGCTCAACCCGGAGCGGCACACCAGCTACTCGCCGCTGTTCCAGGTGATGCTGGTGCTGCAGAACATCCCGCGCGGCCGGCTGGAGCTGCCCGGCCTGGTGCTGCGGCCCCTGTCGAGCAGCACCGGCGCGGCGAAGTTCGACCTGTCGGTCGAGGTGCTGGAGCACGCCGACGAGCTGCACGTCATCTTCGAGTACAACACCGACCTCTTCGACGCCGCGACGATCGCCCGGCTGGCCGGGCACTTCGTTCGCCTGCTCGCCCAGGTGGCGGCCGATCCGTCGGCCCCGGTCGGCGCGCTGCGGCTGCTCGGTGCGGACGAGCGGCACCGCCTGCTGGTCGAGTGGAACCGCACCGCGCGACCGTTCACCGACCCGGCGGACGTGGTGCGGCGGATCGCGGCGCAGGCGCGGCGGCACCCCGGCTCACTCGCCGTGGCCGACGACGACGAGCGGCTGGACTACGCCACGCTGGAGCGGCGGGCCAACCGCCTGGCGCACGCGCTGATCGCCCGGGGCGTACGCCGCGACCAGGTGGTGGGCCTGCACGCGCGGCGCTCGGCCGGGCTGATCGTGGCCATCCTGGGCGTACTCAAGGCCGGGGCCGCCTACCTGCCGCTGGACCCGGCCCTGCCGCCGGAGCGGCTCGCCGGCATGCTCGCTGACGCGGCGCCGGCCCTGGTCCTCGGCGAGGACGACCTGGCCGCCGTCGAGGCCGAGGGGCGCCACGACGGTCCGCCCGGCGTCGTCGTGCACCCCGCCAACCTGGCGTACGTGATCTACACGTCGGGCTCGACGGGCCGCCCCAAGGGCGTCGCGGTCGCCCACGGCGGCGTCGTGAACCTGCTCGACCACTGGGTGTCGCGGCTCGGCGCCGCCGAGGGGGAGGCGGCGGCGCTCTGGTCGAGCGTCGGCTTCGACGTCTCGGTGCAGGAGATATTCCTGCCGCTGACCACGGGCGGGGCCCTGCACCTCGTACCGGAGAAGTTGCGCGGCGACCCGGCGGCGCTGATGGGCTGGCTGCGCGAGCACCACGTCGTGCAGGCCTACCTGCCGCCGGCCTTCGTCCGGTGGATCGACGAGGATCCGGCGGCCCGCCTGGCCGGGTCGGCGCTGCGCCAACTGCTGGTCGGGGTCGAACCGCTGCCGGAGCAGGGCCTGCACCGGATGCAGGAGGCCCTGCCCGGGCTGCGGGTCCTCAACGGGTACGGGCCGACGGAGACCACCGTCTACAGCACCGCCTACCTCGACCCGCAGCCGTCCGCCCGGCAGTGCCCGATCGGCCGGCCGATCGCCAACACCCGCGTCCACCTGCTCGACGAGCTGATGGAGCCGGTGCCCGTCGGGGTCACCGGCGAGATCCACATCGGTGGCGCCGGTGTCGCCCGCGGCTACCTGGGCCGGCCGGGGGCGACCGCCGAGCGGTTCGTTCCCGACCCGTTCGTGCCCGGGGAACGGCTCTACCGCACCGGCGACCTGGCCCGGCTGCTGCCCGACGGGAACATCGAGTACCTCGGCCGCCGCGACGGCCAGGTCAAGATCCGGGGCTTCCGCATCGAGCTGGGCGAGATCGAGGCCGCGCTGCGGGACCGGCCGGACGTACGCGAGGCGGCGGTGCTGGTCGACTCGGACGCCGCCGGCGAGCCGAGGCTGGTCGCCGGGGTCGCCCGGGGCGGGGCGGCGCCGTTGCTGGTCAGCGAGTGGCGCGAGGCGCTGTCGCGACGGTTGCCCGGCTACATGATCCCGTCGCTCTTCGTGGAGCTGCCGCGGCTGCCGCTGACCGCCAACGGCAAGCTCGACCGCGACGAGGTGCTGCGGCTGGCCCGTACCAACGCGCCCTGGCAGGTCAACCTGGCCAGCCCGCGCGACCAGATCGAGCTGACCCTCTACCAGATCTGGAAGCGCCTGCTGCTGCACCCGGAGATCGGCATCGGCGACCGGTTCTTCGACGTGGGCGGCACCTCGATCTCGGCGATCAAGCTGGCCCACGCGATCGGCGAGGCGTTCGGCGAACCGCTGCCGGTGCACGAGATCATGCTGCACCCGACGATCGAGGCGCTCGGCGGCCGGCTGCGGCGGGGCGCGTCGGGCCGGCCGCCGAGCAACCTGATCGAGTTCCGGGCGGGCGACGGCGGCGGCCGGGTCATCTGCGTGCACCCGGCCGGCGGCACCGCGTTCTGCTACCTGTCGCTGGCCAAGGCGCTGCCGGAGTCCCTCGGCGTGTACGGGATCCAGTCCCCGGGGGTGAACCCGGGCGAGGAGTTCCTGCCCACTGTGGAGGCGATGGCCGAGGCGTACCTGGGGCAGGTCGCGCACCTGCTGGACGGGCCGGTGGTGCTCACCGGGCTCTCCTACGGCGGGCTGGTCGCGTACGAGATGGGACGCCGGCTGGCGCTCGCCGGGCATCCCGGGCTGAGCGTGGTCCTGCTGGACACCCTGGGCACCGACGACCCGGCCCACCGGGGCGCGATCGAGCCGGTGGACATGGCCGAGTTCCGCGACAAGCTCATCAAGTTCAACGGGATGTACCCGGGCATCGACGACGAGCAGATCGACCAGTACCACCGCGTCTACAACCACAACCGGTCCACCATGCGCGACTATCCGACCCCCGCGTCGCCGGCCCGGCTGGTGCTGTTGCAGGCCACCGCCGGGCGCGACGAGGCCTTCCTGCACGAGGTACGCGCCTTCTGGCGGCGGCGCGGCGACGCCGACTTCCTGCTGGAGCGGGTGCACTGCGACCACTGGGACATCCTGGAGAGCGCGGTGGTGCTGCGGGTCGCCGCGCTGCTGCGCGGCGAGGTGGACCGGCTCTCCGACGCCCGTCCGACGACGCCGGCCGTACGGGAGGCGTGATGGTCCAGGGTCCCGGTCTCGCCCACGCCGTGCTCGCCCAGGCCAGTCGTACCCCCGACGCGGTCGCGGTGGCCGACGGCGACCGGCGCCTCAGCTACGCCGACCTGGACGCCGCCAGCGCCGCCGTCGCCCGGTCCCTGCGCCGGGCCGGGACCCGCCCGGGTCAGGCGGTCGCGGTGCACCTGCCGCGCGGCTGGCGGCTGGTCTGCGTCATGCTCGGCATCCTGCGGCTCGGCGCGACCGTGGTGCCGCTGGACCGGCAGAGCCCGCCCGCCCGGCGGGACCACATGCTGCGCGACTCGGGCGCCGTGGCGGTGGTCCACGGCCCGGACGCGCCCGGCGACCTGCCCGCCGGGGTGCGGCCGCTGCCGGCGGAGGCCCTGCTCGCGGTGGACGCCCCGCCGGCCGGGGACGCGGAGCTGGCGCCGGAGGCCGCGCCGGTCGCGTTCGTCTTCTACACCTCGGGCACCACGGGCCGTCCCAAGGGCGTGGAGGTGCGCGACGCGGGCGTCCTGCGGCTGGCCCGCCCCGGCTACGTCGCGCTGACCCCGGCGGCCCGCTACGCGAGCCTCGCCAACCCGGCGTTCGACGCGATCAGCTTCGAGGTCTGGGTGCCGCTGCTGACCGGCGGCTGCTGCGTCGTGCTCGACGACGAGACGGTGTCGACGCCGCACCTGCTCGACGCCGCGCTGCGCCGGGAGCGGATCGACACGCTCTTCATCACCGTGGCGCTGTTCAACGCGGTGGTCGACGAACGGCCGCACTGCTTCGCCGACGTCGGCCAGGTGCTCGTCGGCGGCGAGCAGCTCAACGCCCGGCTGATCCGCCGCTGGTACCGCGACAACCCCGCCAGCCGCACCCGGCTGCACAACGTCTACGGGCCCACCGAGGCGACCACGTTCGCCCTGTGCCATCCGATCCCCCGCGACTTCGACGCCGAGGTGGTCCCGATCGGCCGGGTGCTGCCGGGCACCGACGCGCACCTGGTGGTCGACGGCGAGCGTGTCGCCGCGCCGGGCGAGGTCGCCGAGCTGTACCTGGGCGGCGCGGCGCTGGCGGCCGGCTACCGCAACCTGCCCGAGGAGACCACCGCGCGCTTCGTCCGGCTGCCCTGGCTGGACGGCTCCGCCGGCCGCCACTACCGCACCGGCGACCTGGTGCGCGCCGACGCCGCCGGCCGCGTCGAGTACGTCGGCCGGGTCGACCGGCAGGTCAAGGTCCGGGGCTTCCGGGTCGAGCCCGGCGAGGTGGAGCGGCAGGTCCTCGCCCACCCGGGGGTCCGGCAGGCGTACGTCTGCACCCGGCGCGACCCGGTGCACGGCACGAACGAGCTGCTGGCGTACCTGGTGACGGCTGGCGACCTGTCGTACGCGGAGTTCGACCGGCACCTGACCGCGACCCTGCCGCCGTACCTGCGCCCGCACCGGGTCCACCGGGTCGGGGCGCTGCCGCTGACGGCGAACGGCAAGGTGGACGCCGACGCGCTGCTGCGGCGCGACGACCCGCCCTGGCGCGCTGGCCGCGACGACCCGCCTGGGTGTGGTGGGCGCGACGACCCGCCCTGGCGTGCTGGGCGCGACGACCCGCACCCACACGACGGGCGCGAGGAACGCCACGACCCGCACCCACACGACGGGCGCGACGGCGAGCCCGCCGAGGCGGCCGGCACGGCGTGGCAGCGGGCGGTGCTCGGGCTGGCCGGCGAGGTGCTGGGCGTGCCCGACCTGCGACCGGACGACCGGTGGATCGCCAGCGGCGGGGATTCGCTGAAGGCGCTGCGGCTGCGCTTCGAGATCCAGCGGCGCTGGGGCGCCGAGGTGCCGCAGGCGGTGGTGCTGGGCGGCGACCTCGCCGAGCTGGCCACGGCGGTCGCGTCGGCCCGCACCGCGACCGGCTCGCCGTACCCGGTGCCGGCTCCCCCGTCCGGTGCCCGGTCCGCGCCGGCCACCTCGGAGCAGCAGCGGCTCTGGCTGTTGCAGCAACGGTCGCCGGCGTCCACCGCCTACCACGTGGGGCTCGCCTTCGAGCTGCGCGGCCGGGTCGACGTCGGCGCGCTGCGGCACGCGCTGCGCCGGGTGGTGGCGCGTCATCCGGCGCTGCGGACCGCCTTCCGGGCCACGCCGGAGGGGCTGCGCCAGGAGGTCGGCGACCCCTACGACCCGTGGCGCGAGCCAACTCCCACTCCCGCGTCCGCTTCCGACGCTGACGGAGCCGGGGCCGGGGCCAGGGCTGACGACTGGGCTGGGGCCGGCGACAGGGCCGGCGACGGCGACTGGGCCGGGTGGCGCGAGCGCGCCCGCGCCCTCTTCGCCGCCTCCTTCGACCTCGGGCAGCCGCGCATGCTGCGGGCGTACTGGCTGGCCCGCGACGGCGGCGGGGTGCTCCTGCTGCACCTGCACCACATCGCGGTCGACGGCTGGTCGCTCGACGTCCTGTTCCGCGGGCTGTCGGCCGCGTACGCGGCGGCGCTGGCCGGCACGACCGAGGACGAGGACGAGCCCGCCCCGACGCCGCTGGACTACGCCCGGTGGCAGGCCGAGTGGTTCGCCCGGCCGGCCTACCGGGCACAACGCGACGCCCTGCGCGGCCACTACGCCGACGTGACGGAGGTCGCCGCGCCGCTGCGGCCGATCCGGAAGCACGGCGGCACCGGGGACCACCTGCTCCACACCACGATCGGCCCGGAACGCCGCGCCGCCCTCGACCGGCTCGGCGCCGAGCTGGGACTGACCCGCTTCCCGCTGCTGCTGACGCTCTTCGGCTGGGCCGTGCACGGGGTGACCGGCCGCACCCATCCGCGCGTCGCCAGCCCGGTGGCGAACCGGCCCGTACGCGACTTCGAGGCGAGCCTCGGCATGTTCGCCAACACGGTGCTGCTGCCCCTGGCGCTGGCACCCGCCGAGGAGCTGCGCGCGCAGCTGCGCCGACAGGCCGACGCCGTACGCGCGGTGCTCGACGCGCAGGACGTGGCGCTCGCGCACGCCGTCGCCGACCACGACTTCGGCGCCGACGCGCCGCTGTTCGACTTCCTCTTCGTCCTCGACAACACGGACTTCTCCGCGCTGGCGCTGTCCGGCTGCGCGTCCCGGCCGGTCTGGCTGGCCCCGACCGAGGCCAAGTGCCCGCTCACCCTCTCGGTCGTCGCGCACGAGTCCGGCTTCGACTGCCTCTGGGAGTACGCCGACGAGCACTTCGACGCCGCCGACGTGGCCGCGGCGGCCGAGTTGTTCCGGCGCGGCCTGGACGCGTTGACCGGCACCGACCCGAGCACGCTGGCCGAGCTGGTGCGCCCCTACCGCCGCGGCCTGCCCGAGCCCGGCCGGGGTTCGCGTACCCCGGTGACCTTCCCCACCGTGGCCGAGGCCTTCGCCCGGCGGGTGCGGGCGGAGCCGACCACCACCGCGCTGGTGGCCGGCAACCGTCGCCTCAGCTACGCCGACCTCGACGCGTACGCCTCGGCGCTCGCCGCCGAACTGCTGCGGGACCATCCGGTGCCGGCCGGCGACCGGCACCGCGTCGCCCTGTTCTTCGAGCCGTCGGTGGAACACGTGGTGGCGCTGCTCGCGGCGGCCCGGCTCAACCTGACCGTCGTGCCGCTCGACCGGGCCTACCCGCCGGCGCTGCTGCGCCAGGTCCTGGGCCAGGTCGACCCGCTCTGCGTGCTGCTGGCGCCCGGCGACGAGCCCGCCCTCGACGTGATCGACGAGGGCGCTCACCCCCGGCACCCGGTGGTGCTGTCCCGGTCGGCCACGCCCGTCGCGCCGTCGTACGCCGGCCGCCCGCTCTACACGCTCTTCACCTCGGGCTCGACCGGCACCCCCAAGGGGGTGCAGGTCGGCGACGCCCTGCTGGTCAACCTCCTGCACTGGCAGGGCGAGGCCGGCGGCCTGGCGGGCGCGGCGGCGACCCTGCAGTTCTCCATGCTCTCCTTCGACGTCTCCTTCCAGGAGATCTTCGGCACGCTCTGCGGTGGCGGCACCCTGCACCTGCCCCGGCCCGGGTGGCGGCAGGACATGCCGGCGCTGCTGGCGCACCTCGACGCCGCCGGCATCGAGCGGATCTTCCTGCCGTACGTCGCCCTGCAACTCCTCGCCGAGCACGGGGTCCGCCTCGGCCGGTACCCGTCCCGGCTGCGGGAGGTCGTCACCGCCGGCGAGCAGCTGATCTGCACCGACAGCATCCGCCGCTGGTTCGCCGGCCTGCCCGGTGCGCGCCTGTTCAACCACTACGGCCCGACCGAGACCCACGTGGTCAGCAGCCTCTGCCTCGACGGCGACCCGGCCACCTGGCCGGCCCGCCCCGCCATCGGCCGCCCGGTCGCCAACACGTGGCTGCGGGTGGTGGACTCCGCCGACGAGGTGGTGCCGCCGGACTGCCCCGGGCAGCTGCTGATCGGCGGGGAACTGGTGGCGCCCTGCTACCTGGACGATCCGGCGCTCGACCGGGCCCGCTTCGTCGAGCTGCCCGGTGACGGCTGGTTCTTCCGCAGCGGCGACCAGGCCCGGTTCGACCGGGACGGTCTGCTGCACTACCTGGGCCGCGACGACCAGCAGGTGAAGGTGAGCGGGCACCGGCTGGAGCTGGGCCAGGTGGAGGCGGCCCTGCTGGCGCACCCGGCGGTCGTCAACGCCGTGGTGGTCCGCGACGATCCGCACCTGGTCGCCTGTCTGGAGCTGCGGGCAGATCCACCGTCGCCGGAGGAGCTGACCGGTCACCTGGCGGGGCTCCTGCCCGGGTACGTGCGGGTGGACCGGTTCCGGCGGCTGCCGGAGCTGCCGCGTACCGCCAGCGGGAAGCTGGACCGCCGCCGCGCGTTGACGGCACCGGGCGAGGAGCTGCGGCCGGGCGCCGCCGCGCCGGCGCCGGTCATGTCGGTCCTGGAGTCCCGGCTGGCGGGGCTCTTCGAGGAGGTCGTCGGGACGCCGATCGCACCCGACCGGCGCTTCTTCGACCAGGGCGCGGGCAGCCTCGACCTGATGCGCTTCCACCTGCGCTGCGCCGCCGAGGGGCTGCCGCTGAGCATCCCCGACCTCTTCGAGCACGTCACCATCCGCCGCCTCGCCCGGTTCCTCACCGAGCAACGGGCCACGGAGGCGGCGGATGGTGACG
>NZ_WAAS01000155.1:0-15241 GCF_008806585.1 Micromonospora sp. AMSO12t | reverse complement strand
GGCAGTCCCACCTGCCCGTGCGCCAGTTTCGACCCGCCCCGTGTGGCCGTCTCGCCCCGCCCGTCGGCCGTCCCACTCCGGCCCGTGCGGCCGTTCCGTGCCGGCCCGCTCGTGTGGCCGTACCGGCGCGTCTGAAGACCACCATCGGCCGTCCGGTGGGCGTGCCGCGCCGTAAATACGACGGGTCATCCGGCGGATACCCTCAGTCGACGTACACGCCCGATCCTGCCCGCCGAACCGGTCGTGGGCAATCCGGCCGGCCGCCCTTTCTGATCTAGCCATTTGCATCTAGCTATGCATCCGGACGGCGTCGTAAGGTTCCCCGCAGCACCCCGACAGGCACACCTTATGGGCGTTTCCGCCCTTATTGAGGCTGGGCGGTGAACGGTAGTGGCGACGGGAAATCCTGCGGCGACAGACCCGCTCTGGGTTGACGAAATCCTGCTCGAAGGCCGTTCGACCGACATTTGTCTCCGACTTCCCGAACCGGTCGACCGGGGCACCCTGCGGCGGCTGGTGACCGACGCGCAGGCTCGCCTCGGCGCCGCCGGACTGCGCCCCGGGGGCGCCTCCGCGCTGCGGATGCCGCCCTCGCTGGCGTACGTGGTGAACCTGCTGGCCACCTGGCGCAGCGGGGCACAGGCGATCCTGCTCGACCACCGGCTCACCGACCACGAGGTCGACCGGGCACTCGCGCGGCTCACCCCGCAGGTGGTGGTGGCCCCGGTCCGCACCGGCGGCGGCGGACTGCGGATCTTCGTCGACGTGACGGAGGGCGTCACCGCGTACGCCGACCGCCCGGCGGTCAGCGGGCACGCGGTGATCCAGCTCAGTTCCGGCTCCACCGGACCGTCCAAGGTGATCGGCCGTACCGCCGCCGACCTGGTCGCCGAGGTGCGCCGCTACACCCGCATCGACGGCGTGGCGCTGCCCGGCGAGCGGATCGTCCTGCTGCCCTCGATGGTGCACGTGCTCGGCCTCGTCGGTGGCCTGCTCTACGGCCTGCACGCCGGCGTCGAGCTGGTGCCGCCGGAGCGGCTCGCCGGCGGCGCGGTGCTGGCCGCGATCGCGGCCGACGACTCGCCGGCCACGGTGCTCGGCGTGCCGTTCCACATCGGACTGCTCGCCTCCACCCGTCCCACCGGGCCGCTGCCGCAGTTCAAGCGGATGACCACCGGCGGCGAGCTGGTGCCGGCCGCCGTGGCCCGCGCCTTCACCGACCGTCACGGCGTGCCGCTGGGCAACATGTACGGGATGACCGAGGTCGGCGTCATCGGCACCGACCTGCACGGCCGGCACCGCCCGTCCATCGCCCCGGCGCCCGGAATCGAGGTCCGCGAGGTCGACGGCGAGCTGTGGGTGAGCTGCCCCGCGTCGCCGTACGTCGGGCTGAGCGACCCCACCCGCTGGGCCGACGGCTGGCTGCGCACCCGCGACGCCGGCGTCGTGCACCCGGACACCGGCCTGGTCACCGTTCGCGGGCGGCTCGACTCGCAGGTCTCCGTCGGCGGTCTGAAGGTCGACCTGACGGAGGTGGAGGCGACCGTCGCCGAGTTGGCCGGCGTCGCCGCCGCCGTGGTCGTCTTCGACGGCGGCATCACCGCCTACGTGCAGCCGGACGGGCCGCTGTCGGAGGAGGTGCTCGACAAGCTGATCGCCGAGCGGCTGGCCGGCTACAAGCGCCCCCGCACCCTGCGATTGGTGGATCAGCTGCCGCGTACCACCACCGGCAAGCTGGTCCGCTCGACCGACGCGCTGCGGGCGGCCGCCACGTGAGCGCTGCACCGCGCGGCCCCGACCGCCCCGTCCGATCCGACCGGCACCGTGCCGGCCCGCGCCGCCCCGACCGGCACCGCCTGGACCAGCACCGCCCCGACCGACACCACGTGGACCGGCACCGCCTCGTCGGCGACCACCGCGACCGCCAGGACCAGGCCCCCACCCACGCGGGGATGCCCGACGCGCAGGCGCCCGCCGCCGGACGCCGACCGCAGCCCGCCGTCGAGGGCCTCGGGCACCGGCCGCCACGCGCTGTCGAAGGCGCCAGGCACCGACCGCAGCGCCCCGTCGAGGTCATCCGGCACCGGCATGAGCCGCCGCAGACCGCCGCCGCGCAGCCCCGTCCCGAGCGCCTTGCCCACGGCCTCCTTCGCCGTCCACAGCCGCAGGAAGTCGCGGGCCCGCCCGTCGGCGTCACGCCCCGCCAGCCACGCCGCCTCGGCCGGCGCGAACCATCGCCCGGCCAGCGCCAGCGCGGGCAGCGGACGGCACCACTCCACGTCGATCCCCACCGGGCCGGCCGCCCTGGCAGCGACCGCGACCACGCCATCGGCCCGGCTGACGCTGACCGGAAGCTCCACCCGGGCCCCCGCGCCGGGCACCGTGACCAGCGGACGCCCGTCGCGGCCGTGCTCCACCACGATCTCCGCCTCCGTGCGGCCGAGCAGCGCGGCACCCGCGCGCCGCAACAGCCGCCCGGCCGGGAGCGGCCGACCGCCGACGCCCCGGCCGATCCACACGTACGCGGTGTCCCGACCGGGCACCGGTAACTGGCTCACGGAAAGAGGTTAACCATGCGACCCGAGATCCGCGCCTTCGTCGTCGAGCAGCTCGAGGACATGAACTACGACGTCGAGGGCCTCGACGACGAGACGACCCTCGGCCCGTCCGGGGTGGACCTGGAGTCGTTGGCCCTCGCCGACCTCGCCGTGCGCGTCGAGGACCGCTACGGCCTGAAGTTCGCCGACGACGAGTCCGAGAAGCTGGCCCTGATGACGGTCGGCGAGTTCACCACGATGGTCGCCGACCGGGTCGCCGGGGCGCCGAGCGACGACTCCTGATGGCCGGTCAGCCCGACCTGGAACGGGCCGACCTGGTGACCATGCTCGCCGACCTCGCTGGCAAGCCCGCCGCCGAGGTCGGCGACCGGATCGGCTCCATGGAGCTGGCCTGGCTGGTGCACCTCGTCGAGCAGCGCCTCGACCGGCGCCTCGACCTCACCGACGACCAGCTCGCCGGGATCCGTACCGTCGACGACGCCCTGGCGGCCTTCCGGGCGTGCCTGGCGGCTGCGACCCCGCCGCACACCCCGCCCGGTCCGATGACCACCGCCGCCGATGGCTGAACCGGCGGCCGTCCAGCTCACCGGCGTCCACGCGACCAGCGCGCTCGGCAGGGGACCCGACGCGCAGCTCGCCGGCGTGCTGGCCGGCGTCCCGGCGTTCCGGCCGGTGGACCGCTTCGACACCGCAGCCCGCCGGGTGGACGCCGCCGCCGTCCTGCCCGACGCCGGTGACCTGGCCGCCGAGCTCGCCGAGGCGGTCGACGCGGCCTGCCGGGACGCCGGGCTCGACGCCGGTCGCCGGGCCGGCACGGCCCTGCTGCTGGCGGTGCACGGCGGCGCGCACGTGCCGGCGCTCACCACCGCGCTGGCCGCCCGGACGGGGCTCACCGGCCCGGCCCGGCCGTACACCACCGCCTGCGTCTCGGCCAGCAGCGCGGTAGCCGACGCCGCCGCCCTGATCCGCCGGGGCGACGTCACCCGGGCGGTGGTGGCCGCCGGCTACCTGGTCGAGCCGGACCAGTACGCGCTCTTCGACGCCGGTCGCGCCCTCGCCACCGACGGCGCGGTGCGCCCGTTCAGCGCCAGCCGCACCGGGCTGCTGCTCGGTGACGGCATCGCCGCGGTGGTGCTGGAGTCGCGGGCCGCCGCCCGGGGCGCGGTCGCCGACCTGCTCGGCTGGGGCCGGGCCGGGGACGCGTTCCACCCGTGCCAGCCGGAGCCGGGCGGGCGGGGCCTGGCCCGGGCGGTCACCGCGGCGCTGCGCCGGGCCGGACTCCCGGCGGAGGCGATCGGGTACGTCAACGCCAACGCCACCGGCACCGGCCACAGCGACGCCGCCGAGGCGGCGGCCCTGCGCACCGCGCTCGGCGCGGCGGCGGCACGCGTCCCGGTCAGCTCCACCAAGGCGCTGCACGGGCACGCCCTGGAGGCCTCCGGCCTGCTGGAACTGGTGGTTACCGTGCTCGCCCTGCGGCACGGGAAACTGCCCGTCAACGCCGGCTGGCTCGGCCCCGACCCGGCCTGCCCGCTGGACGTCGTCCGCGACGCGCCCCGGCCCGCCGCCACCGGGTACGCGCTGAGCCTCAACGCCGCCTTCGGTGGCGCCAACACGGCGCTGCTTGTGGGTGCGGCATGAGCGGCACCGCGCAGCACCCCGCCGGCCGACTGACCGTGCTGGCCGAGGCGGCCTGGCCCGAGCCGGGCGACGGTGCGCCGCCGCCGGTGCCCGGGTACGTGCACTCCAGCTTCCCGCCCCTCGTCGCGGCCGTCGCCGAGCGCTGCCTGACCCGGGCGTACGGCCGGCGGCCGGCCCCCGACGGCGAGCGGACCGCGGTCGTGCTGGTCAGCGCGGCCGGGGACCGGGCCAGCGCGGCGCACGTGCGCGCCACGGTCGCCGCCGGCGGCCGGCCCGGGCCGCTGTTCTTCTTCCAGTCGGTGCCCAACAGCGTGGCCGGGCACGTGGCCGCCCGGTGGGGCCTCGGCGGGCCGGTGCTCTGCCTCGCGCCGACCGGCGACCCGCGGGCCGAGGGCACCGCCGAGGCCGAGCTGCTGCTGCACGACGGCGACGCCGACCGGGCGTTGCTGGTCCTGATCGAACAGGCACCCGTCGACGGCGGTGCGCGGGACGCGGGCGGACAGCCCGGAGCCCGAGCCGTCGCGGTGCTGCTGGGGGGAGGAGACGCACCATGAGGAAGAGGGGACTGCGCGGGGCGCTGGCCGCCGACGAGCGGATCGGCGCCGGCAACGTGCTGGCCCGGGTGCTGGCGCACGGCGCCGACCCGGACGGGCCGGGCCTCACCTTCGACACCGCCGTGGACGGCCACCCGGCCGGGCGGGCGCTCACGCTGGGCCGGCTCGACGAGCGGGTCGCCGCCCGCGCCGCCTGGCTGCACGAGCGGGGGATCAAGCCCCGCGACCCGGTCGCCGTGTGGGCCACCGCCGCCGCCGACATGGTGCTCAGCTTCCTCGCGCTGACCCGGCTCGGCGCGATCCCGGCGCTGATGAACGGCGGGCTGCGCCCCGAGATCGCCGCCGAGTACGTGCGTCGGCTGCGCGGCGTCGGGGTGCTCGCCGACGACGCGCACCGCGCCCTGCTGGCCGGCCACGACCTCGGCGTGCCGGTGCTCGGCACCCCGGCCGAGGCGGGCACCGGCGATCCGGCCGCCGCGCCGCAGCACTACCGGCACCACGGCGACGACCCGGTCGTCATCACCCACACCTCGGGCACCACCGGGGTGCCCAAGGCGGTGCTGCACTCGCACGCAAGCCTCTTCGCCGCCACCCGGCACCTGCTCGCCATGCCGCAGGCGCAGGGCACCGGCCGCATCCTCAACGCGCTGCCCGCCCCGCACACCGCCACCGTGCTCATGGTCAACCAGGCCCTCGGCAACCGCGCCGAGATGCTCCTGCTCTCCGACCAGGGCGGGGAGCGGGTGCTGGAGGCGATCCAGCGCTGGCGTCCCGACGGGGTGTTCGGGTTCTCCGTGACGTGGGCGGAGCTGGCCCGCTTCGACCTGTCCGCGTACGACCTGGACTCGGTGTCGCTGTGGTTCAACACCGGCGACTGCTCGCACGAGCCGCACGTGCGTCGACTCGTCGCGGTCGGCTCCCGCGACGTGCTGACCCGCGAGGGGGTCACCCGGGTTCCCGGCTCGGTCTTCATCGACGGGCTCGGCTCCAGCGAGATGGGCCACTCGATGTTCCACATCACCCACCGCGCCGACACCGACCGGTACGGCCGCTGCGTCGGCCGGCCCTACCGGTTCGCGAAGGTCGCCGTGCTCGACGCCGGGGGCGACCCGGTGCCGGCCGGCGAGGTCGGCTGGCTCGGCGTCGACTCGCCGTCGCTGTTCCGGGGCTACTGGAACGACTCGGCCACCACGTACCGGTCCCGGCAGCAGGGCTGGTACCTCACCGGCGACCTGGTGTACGCCGACGCCGAGGGCCGCTACCACCACCTGGACCGGGCCGTCGACGCGGTCGACGCGGGGGACGGGCGGTGGTTCTACACGGCACTGTCCGAGGAGCGCGTCCTCGCCGCCTGCCCGGATGTCACCGACTGCACGGTGGTGATCACCTCGGGGGCCGACGGGGTGGTCACCGACGTGCTGCTGGAACTCGCCGCCGGCGTCGATCCCGCCGAGGACCGCACCGAACGGGTCCGGGCCGCGCTCGGCCCGGACGTCGGCGCGACGCTGCGCCGGGTGGTGCCGGTCCGCTCCGCCGACATCCCGGTCACCGTCACCGGCAAGGTGCGCAAGGTGGTCCTGCGGGAGCGCTACCTCACCGAGGCGCCGTCATGACGGCCGTCATTACCGGGATGGGGCTGTTCACCCCCGCCGGGCGGGGCGTCGACGCCACCTTCGACGCGCTCTGCTCCGGCCGCTCCGGGCTGAGCCGGCCGCCGGCCGGGCACCCGGCGGCCGGGTCGCTGGAGGTGGCCGGCGTGCTGCCGGACGTCGACCCGCGTACGGTCGCCACCGGGCCGGAGACCAGGGTCCTGGACCGGGTCGTGGTGCTCGCCATGCTCGCCGCCGCCGACGCGCTCGCCGACGCCGGCATCGAGGTGGGGCGGGACGTGGACCCGGGCCGGATCGGGGTGATCGTCGGCGGCGTCGGCGGGATGGCCACGCTGGAGGCGCAGGTGCTCGCCCGCGCCGCGCGCGGCCGGTCGGCGGTCAGCCCGTACCTGCTGACCGGGATCCTGCCGAACATGCCGTCGGCCCGCATCGCCATCCGCCACGGCATCCGCGGCTACACCTCGTCGGTCGGCACCGCCTGCGCCTCCGGCGCCCAGTCGATCGCCGACGCGCTGCGGCTGATCCGGGCCGGGGAGGCCGACGTGGTGCTCGGCGGCGCCAGCGAGGCGCCCCTCTTCCCGACCTTCGCCGACACCTTCGGCAACGCCCGGGCGCTCGCCCGGGGCTGGGCCGACCCGACGGCGGCGAGCCGTCCGTTCGACGCCCGCCGCAACGGGTTCGTCCTCGCCGAGGGCGCGGCCCTGCTGGTGCTGGAACGCGCCGAGCACGCCGCGGCCCGGGGCGTCACCGGCTACGCCGAGGTCGCCGGGTACGGGGCCACCACCGACGCGTACCACCCGACCGCCCCGAGGCCCGACGGCGCGGGGGCGGCGGAGTGCATGCGGCGCGCGCTGGCCAGCGGCGGCGTGCCCGCCGCGCGGGTCGGCTACGTCAACGCCCACGGCACCGGCACGAAGCTCGGCGACATCGCCGAGACCACCGCGCTGGCCGACGTGTTCGGTGCCGGCGGGGTGCCGGTCAGCTCCACCAAGGCGCTCACCGGCCACCTGCTCGGCGCTTCCGGGGTGCTGGAGGCGGCGGCCACCGCGCTGGCGCTCGGCCGGGGCCTGCTGCCGCCCACGCACAACCTCGACGACCCGGACCCGGCCTGCCCGGCGGACCACATCCGCGCCGAGCCGCGCAGGACGGACACCGGATACGCGCTGACCAACTCCTTCGGCTTCGGCGGGCAGAACGTGAGTCTGCTGCTCGCGCGGGCCGCCCGGCCGAGGGACTGACCCCGCACCATCCCGGGCGGACCGCGCCCGGACGGCAACCACGGCGGAGACCGTGGAAAGGGCTGAGGACATTGGACATCCGAGCAATCGACCACATCGAACTCTTCGTGGGGGACGCCCGGCAGGCGGCCTTCTACTTCGACCGGGCGGTCGGCTTCCAGCTGCGCGGCCAGGGCGGTCCCGAGACCGGGCTGGCCGACCAGCGGTCGCTGCTGCTGAGTCAGGGCGACGTCCGGATGGTGCTCACCACCGGGCTCACCGCCGAACACCCGGCGTCGCGGTACGTGCAGCGCCACGGCGACGGCGTGGCCGTGGTCGCGTTGGAGGTCGACGACGCCGCGGGCGCGTACGCCGAACTGGTGCGCCGGGGAGCGGTGGGGGTGACGCCGCCGACCACCTTCACCGGCGCGGACGCCGAGGTGGTGACCGCCGAGGTGGGGGGCTTCGGCGACGTGCTGCACCGCCTCGTGTCCCGCCACGGCGACCGGGGCGAGTTCCTGCCCGGGGCGGTCGAGATGACGCCCCCCGACGACGGCGGCGGCAAGCTGCTCGTCGAGATCGACCACCTGGCGGTCTGCGTGCCGACCGGGCAGCTCGGCGAGACGGTCCGGCACTACCGGGAGGTGTTCGGGTTCGCGGAGGTCTTCGCCGAGCACGTGGAGGTCGCCGGGCAGGCGATGAACTCCACGGTGGTGCAGAGCCCGTCGGGCCGGGTGACCCTGGTGCTGCTGGAACCCGACCGTTCGCGCCGGCCCGGGCAGCTCGACGCCTTCCTCGACCAGCACGCCGGCGCCGGGGTGCAGCACCTGGGGCTGCGCACCGACGACATCGTCACCGCGGTCGCCACCCTCGCCGAGCGGGGCGTGCGCTTCGCCGGCACCCCGGCCAGCTACTACGACGCGCTGGAGGCGCGGGTCGGCCCGGTGGACGCGCCGCTGGACCGGCTGCGCGACCTCGGCGTGCTCGTCGACCGCGACCACGCCGGTCAGCTGCTGCAGATCTTCACCGAGTCCATGCACGTACGCCGCACGCTCTTCCTGGAACTGATCGAGCGGCGCGGGGCGCAGACCTTCGGCAGCGGCAACATCAAGGCGCTCTACGAGGCCAAGGAACGGGAGCTGGCCGCGGCGGGCACCACCGTCGCGGCCCCGACACCGCAGGAGGTGCGGACGTGACCGCGACCGAGTTCGAGCCGGCACTGACCGCCGAGGAGGAGGCGCTGCTGCCCTCCGACGACGACGTGGCGTTCTACGCCGCGCACGGCTGGTACCTGTCGAAGAAGCTGCTCACCGACGACGAGGTGGACGCCCTCACGGCCGCCGCCGACCGCTACTACGCCGGCGAGCGGGACCGCCGCCTGCCGGCGCGCCCGGCGCGGCTCGCCTACTGGGAGCCGTCGAAGGGCCCGGTGCAGCGGCACAACGACTACGTCCACCACGAGCACGACGTGCTCGGGGCGCTCCTGCGCAAGCCGCTGATCGGCGCGGTCGCCGCCCGCCTCGCGCGGGCCACCGAGATCCGGGTCTTCCAGTCCACGCTGATCCAGAAGCCGCCGGTCTCGGGCGAGCCGTCGAACATCGTGCCCTGGCACTTCGACAAGCACTACTGGGCGTCCTCCTCGTCGGAGGACATGCTCACCGCGTTCATCCCGTTCCACGACTGCGGCGAGGAGATGGGCACCATCACGATGGTCGACGGCTCGCACCGCTGGGCGGAGATCGGCGCCGACGACACGGTGGTGCGCCACTTCGCCGACCGCGACCGCAGCCAGTTGGAGGAGATGCTCGCCGAGAACGCGGCCCACAACGGCGTGGAGATCCGCAAGGTGCCGATGGTCATCCCCAGGGGACACATGAGCTTCCACCACTGCCGCACCTACCACGGCAGCGGCGCCAACGTCAGCGGCCGCCCGCGCCGGGCGATCTCGCTGCACCTGCAGGACGGCGACAACGCCTGGCGGGAGTATCGGCTCTCCGACGGCACCCTCGCCGCGTACAACCACGACGTGCTGGTCCGCCGCACCGACGACGGGCGGCCGGACTACGCGGACCCCGAGTACTGCCCGGTCATCTGGCGCGACCGCGCCCCGCAGGGAGGCTGACATGTCACGGTACGACTGGGGTGGGACGCACCCGGGGATCGAACGGCTGGAGAAGGCGGTGGGCGAGCGCCGCGAGGCGGTCGTGCGGCACCCGCTCTACGCCGCTCTCGACACCCACGAGGCGCTGGTGACCTTCATGGAGCACCACGTCTTCGCCGTCTGGGACTTCATGTCCCTGCTGACGTCGTTGCAGCGGCAGCTCACCTGCGTCACCGTGCCGTGGATCCCCACCGGGCCGACCGGCAGCCGCCGCCTGATCAACGACATCGTCATGGTGGAGGAGAGCGACGAGCTGGGCGAGGGCCACATCAGCCACTTCGAGCTGTACGTGCGGGGCATGCGCGAGGCCGGCGCCGACACCACCGCCGTGGACACGCTGATCGACCTGCTGCGGGCCGGCCGACCGGTGGCCGAGTCGCTGGTGGCGGCCCGGGTGCCCGCGCCGTCGGCGGCGTTCGCCGCGACCACCTGGCGGATCATCGAGAGCACCCCGGTGCACTGCCAGGCCGCCGCCTTCGCCTTCGGCCGGGAGGACCTGATTCCCGACATGTTCACCCAGGTCGTCGCGGTCAACGAGCGCAGCCGGCGGCTGCACACGTTCGTCGACTACCTGGAGCGGCACATCGAGGTCGACGGCGAGCAGCACACCCCGATGGCCATGCAGATGCTGGCCGACCTGTGCGGCGACGACGACGCCAGGTGGCAGGAGTGCGCGGACACCGTCAACACCGCTCTCGCCGCCCGCGCCCGGCTCTGGGACGACATCCTCGCCGCCGTCAAGCAGGGGCGCGGCCGGTGACCGACGCCGACCCGGTCCGGCTCTACCGGACGGTCCGGCTGATCCGCCGCTTCGAGGAACGGGCGATCGAGCTGGTCCGGTCCGGGCACGTCGTCGGCGGCATCCACCCGTACCTCGGGCAGGAGGGGATCGCCGCCGGGGTGTGCGCCGCGCTGCGGTCCGACGACGTGGTCGCCGGCACGCACCGGGGGCACGGGCACGTGCTCGCCAAGGGCGCCGACCCGGCCCGGATGATGGCCGAGCTGTGCGGCCGGGTCACCGGCCTCAACGCCGGCCGGGGCGGCTCGATGCACGCCGCCGACTTCGCGGTCGGCGTGCTCGGCGCCAACGCCATCGTCGGCGCGTCCGGGGCGATCGTCACCGGGTCGGTCTGGGCGCGCCGCCGGCGCGGCGACGACATCGTCGGGGTGAGCTTCTTCGGCGACGGCGCGGTCAACGAGGGGATGCTGCTGGAGGCCTTCAACCTGGCCGCGCTGTGGCGGGTGCCGGTGCTGTTCGTCTGCGAGAACAACGGCTACGCCACCACGATGCCCGTCGCGGGCGCGGTCGCCGGCAGCATCCCCGGCCGGGCCGCCGCCTTCGGCATCCCGGCCGCCGTCGTCGACGGCCAGGACCCCGAGGCGGTACGCGACGCCGCGAGCGCCGCCGTCGACCGGATGCGCGCCGGCGGCGGCCCCGAGCTGATCGAGGCCCGCACCTACCGCTTCGACGCCCACCACACCTTCGAGCACGCGGTACGCCTCGACTACCGCCCGCCCGACGAGGTGACCCGGGGCCGGTCCCGCGACCCGGTTGACATCCAGGGCGCGCGGCTGCCCGTCGAGGCACGCGCCGGGGTGGACGCCGAGGTGGAGGAGGTGTTGACGCGGGCCGTCGAGTTCGCGCTCGCCAGCGCGGAGCCGGACCCGGCCGACGCCCTCGCGCACCTGTACGCCAGCGGCCTGACCGCGCGCACCGGAGGTGGCTAGATGCCCAGGCTCTCCTACCGCAGGGCGCTCACCCGGGCGCTCGCCGACGAGCTGGCCCGCGACGAGTCGGTGTTCCTGCTCGGCGAGGACATCCGGGTGGCCGCCTCGAACGTCACCGCCGGGCTGGCCAAGCGGTTCGGCCCCGACCGGGTGCGCGACACCCCGCTGTCGGAGCAGGCGTTCACCAGCTTCGCCACCGGGGCGGCCCTGGCCGGGATGCGACCGGTGGTGGAGTTCCAGATCCCGTCGCTGCTGTTCCTGGTCTTCGAGCAGATCGTCAACCACGCGCACAAGTTCCCGCTGATGACCGGCGGGCAGTGCGCGGTGCCGGTCACGTACCTGGTGCCGGGCTCCGGCTCCCGGACGGGCTGGGCGGGGCAGCACTCCGACCACCCGTACAGCCTCTTCGCCCACGTCGGGGTGACCACTGTCGTGCCGGCCACCCCGGCCGACGCGTACGGGCTGCTGGTGTCGGCGGTGCGCTGCGACGACCCGGTGGTGGTCTTCGCCCCCGCCGGGGCGCTGGACGTCCGCGCCGACGTGGACCTCGCCGCGCTCGCCCCGGTGCCGCTGGGCCGCGCCCGGGTGCACCGGCCCGGCGACGACGTGACCGTGGTCGCGGTCGGGCACCTGGTGCACGACGCCCTCGCGGTCGCCGAGGAACTCACCGACCAGGTGTCGGTGGAGGTGTTCGACCCGCGCACGCTGTACCCGTTCGACTGGGACGCCCTCGCCGAGTCGCTGCGGCGCACCGGGCGGCTGGTGGTGGTGGACGACGCCAACCGCTCCTGCGGCATCGCCGGGGAGATCATCGCGACGATGGTCGAGCGGGTGCGGCTGGTCGCGCCGCCGCGCCGCGTCACCCGCCCCGACGGCGCGGTGCTGCCGTTCGCCCCGGCGCTGGACCGGGCCGTGCAGCCCAGCCGCGAGCAGCTCCGGGCCGCCATCGGACACGTCATGAAGGAGGGATGAATGGACGACGTCGACTACCGCTGGCCCTCCGCCGCGCGGGCGTGGCTCGACCTGCCCGCGCCGGTGCGCGCCGAGATGGTGGCCGCCGGGGCCGAGTCCTGGCGGGAGGTCTTCGACGGCCGGGCCACGTACAACGAGCAGTGGCGGCTGGCCCGGCCGCCGGTGATGGACGAGACGTCGCTCGGTGTGCTCAACGCCGTCTCCGACCGGCTCGCCCAGCTCATCTTCGAGGCGTGCCGGCGGCGGGCCGGCACGGCGGGGGAGCTGCGCCGGCTGCTGAACGTGTCCGACGGCGAGACCCGGCTGCTCGACGACGACGAGCCACTGACCGAGGCGCTGCTCGACGCGTTCCGGCCGGACGTGCTGCTCAGCGACGGGGTGCCCCGGTTCGTCGAGTACAACATCGACAGCAGCCTCGGCGGCGCGTTCGACGCCGACACCACCGTGCGCCGCTTCGTCGAGGTCTACCGGCGGCGCGGCCTCACCGACCGGGTCCGGCTGGCGGCGGCCCCCTCGGCCGTGGACCGGCGGTTCGCCGCGATCCGCGCCGGCCTCGGCCTGCCCGAGGGCGCCCGGGTCGCCATGCTGATCGACTTCGACGCCGACTACCCGGGGCTCGACGACCCGCAGCGGTTCATCCGGCTGCTGTCGCCGGTGGTCGAGCGGGCCGCCGCGTGCGGCATGGACCTGGTCGTCGCGCCGGTCTCTGAGGTCACACTGGACGACCGGAAACGGCTCGTCGCCGGCGGCGCCCCGGTCGACGGGGTGTTCCGGCTCTTCGTGCCCAACCGGGTCACCCCGAGCGCCGGGGTCGACGCCCTGGCGGCGGCGCTGGCGGCGGGCACGGTGCCGATGTGGGTGTCGACGGCGGCGTGGCTGGTCGCCAACAAGCGGGCCTTCGCCTGGCTGTGGGAGGACGCCGACACGCTGCCGGCCGCCGACCGGGACCTCGTCCACCGGTACGTGCCGCGTACCTGGTCGCTGACGGCGGAACTGCTCGACCGGGCGGTCGCCGACCGGGCCGGCCTGGTGGCGAAGCCGGCCGACGGCTCCGCGGGGATGGACGTGCTGATCGGCCGGGAGACCGACGCCGACGCGTGGCGCGACGGGCTGACCCGCGCCGTCGACCGGGGCGGCTTCATCCTCCAGGAGTACGTGAAGGCCGACGACGTCGGGCTGGACTTCGTGCACATCGGGACCGGCGAGACGGTCGCCGCCGAGGTGCCGTACAGCATCGCCCCGTACCTGTTCGGCCGCCGGGCCGCCGGCGCCTGCATCCGTACCGGCTTCCCCGGCTGCGACGGCGTGCTCAACCTGGCCCGAGGCGTCCTCCTCTCCGGCCTGCTGGTGGTCGACTGACGCCGCGCGGCGCGGCGGCTCGCCCCCGCCCCGCCCGGGTGACCGGGTGCGGAGTTCCGGCGGATCCCGCACGCCGCGCCGCGCAGACGTTTGCAAGAGTCGATGTGAGCGGTTTGACTGGGGGGCGTCGACGACGATCGCCGCCTGCCTGAAGGAGCCCGCCATGGGTCTTGGTCATCGATGGCTGTCGCGCACGGCGGCGGTGACGCTGCTCGTCCTCGCCGGGCTGGCCGTCCCCGGCGGTCCCACTGCGGCGGCGAACGCGGATCCGAAGTTCACGTTCGACGTGACCGGTACGACGGTCCCGTCGGGGGTCGGGAAGAAGCGGATCCACCTCAGGCTCACCAATCTGACCGACAGGACGCCGAGAGAGGCGATCTTCTACGTCCGTCCTGGCGAGCAGGACTGGCCGGACGGGATCTCACTGATGTGGCCGGAGGGCGGTGGCTCCGGCGAGTGCGACGGCGATGCCGCGGGTTGGTACTGCCGGATCGGTCCGAACGCGCTTCCGGAGCTGCTGCCGGCAGCCGGCGAGACGGTGGATCTTCCCTTCGACGTCAACGTGCAGGAGAACCAGCAGCCCTACGAAGGCAGGTTCTCCGTCGAGGCCGGCATGGCCTGGGGCGACGAGCCGACGCAGACCGCTGCCCCCAAGTGGTTCACGCTCAGGTTGGTCGACGACCCCGAGGCCGATCTGTCGGTGGTGGCGCCGGACGTGAAGCAGTCGGTACGCATCGGTGCGGGCGGCCGGCTCGAACCCACCGGGACGTTGCAGCCGGGTGAGACGGGCGCGGTGCGGTACCGCATCGTCAACCAGGGCCGCAAGGCGGTCGGTGGCATCAAGGTCACGCTGCGCCTGCCCGAGGCGGTGACGTTCACCCGACCGCCGAAGGAGTGCGTCGTCGCTCGCGACCGGCGGTCCGCCGTCTGCACCTACGACACGCTCGCGCTGATTCCGGCCGGCCAGGACACCGACCCGACCGACGGCAGTCACTCCGCCGTCGAGTTGCACGATCTGGTGACGGTGGCGGCCGCCACGAAGGCACCCGTCACGTTGGCGGGCGGGACGGTGCAGGTCGAGGGCCTGACGGCGTGGACGGACGGCCGCTCCGGTCTGCCGCGCACCGAGCTGCCGGCGAACGCCGTCGCCGTGCCGGCGGCGGACGTGGACGACAGCGACAACCGGGACGGGTTCGCGGTCCTGGTCGCGGCAAAGGGCGGTGCCGGGGACGACGACGGCGGCGATGGCGGCGGCGGGGGCGACCTGCCGATCACCGGGCCACGGGTCGGACTGGTCGCGGGAACCGGTCTCGCCCTGGTGGTGGGCGGCGGAGTCTTGTTGCTCCTCGCCCGGCGCCGCCGCGTGGTCGCGGTGCGCGGCGGGGGCGGGACGCCTGCCGCCTGATCTCCCGCCGCGGGAGCCCGCCGGGCAGGATAGCCG
>NZ_WAAS01000154.1:0-15261 GCF_008806585.1 Micromonospora sp. AMSO12t | reverse complement strand
CCGCTCGACTTGCATGTGTTAAGCACGCCGCCAGCGTTCGTCCTGAGCCAGGATCAAACTCTCCAACAAAAACTTGTTGAAAAACTGTCCCGACAACAAAAAGTGTTGCCAAAGGAATCCAAGACCAACAAACCATAAACGGTCTGCCAGTCCGGGGTATAAATCATAATTGGCACTGGCTTATCAAGCACCCTGTTGAGTTCTCAAAGAACAACCACACACCGCCCGGGCGTCCCACATCGTGGGAACCCGCTTAGGGCAACCTCTTTACCTTACTCGGTTCGCTTCCCGTCGTCAACCTCGTGTCCGAGGTGATCAAGGAAGTGTTCCGAATCCACGATGACGCTCGCCGTATCACGGCGGTCGTTGCTGTCGTGGGGAACCGCAGACCGGCCGATCGCCACTTCGTGGCCATCCGCCCGGCTCCTGCCGGCTTCCGAACTCTACCCGGTCGGCCTCGCGATCGCAACCCCATCTTGGAGTGTCCTCGCACCGCCCGGATCCTCAGCCTCGCCCGGCGTCTCCGCCACGAGCCTGGTGCCGTTGTCGGCCGGTTTGTCCGGCCTCCCGCGTGCAGAGAGAAAGTTACGCCGCCCGCCCGGAGAAGGCAAATCGGCGTTCGTCACTGTCGGTCCGGAACGACCGCCGGCGGTCGCGCATTCGTGATGACCGCCGGGGTCCCAAGGCGGTCCCGGCGTGCCAGAGTGTCTGTCATGGCTGACCTCCCGCGCACCCGGGTGACCATGCTCGCCGAGGACGCGCTGACGGGACTGCTGCTGCCGTTCTGGCAGCTGGTCATCGGCGCCTTCGTGGTCTTCGTCGTCCTGGTCTCGGTGGCTCGGCTGGCCCGCCGTGGTCGGTCCCGCATGACGACGGCACTCCTGGTCACGGCCGCCGCGATCGCCGGCTTCGCCGTGCTGGGCGTACTGCTTCAGGGGTGAGCGTCAGAGGCGGCGGTTCGCGAGGCTGGGCAGCTCGGCGCGGATCGTCCGCAGCCGGTCGAGATCGAGGTCGGCGACGGCCAGGCCCGGGCCGTCGGGCACCTGGGTGAGCACCGTCCCCCACGGGTCGACCACCATGCTGCGGCCGTAACAGCTCCGGCTCGGCTGGTGGTCGCCGGTCTGCCCCGCCGCGGCGACGAAGCACTGGTTCTCGATCGCCCGCGCGCGCAGCAGCACCTCCCAGTGATCCCTACCCGTGTGGAGGGTGAAGGCCGCCGGCACCACGAGCAACTGGGTGCCGCCCTCGATCACGAGCCGCCGGTACAGCTCCGGGAACCGGAGGTCGTAGCAGATCGACAGGCCCACGCGAAGGCCCTCGACGTCGACGACCACCGGCTGGTCGCCCGGGGCCACGGTGGCCGACTCCAGGTAGGAGACCCGGCCGGGGATCTCCACGTCGTACAGATGGATCTTGCGGTAGCTGGCGGCGAGCGTGCCGGAGCGGTCGAAGACCAGGGAGGTGTTCCAGGTGCGGGCCGGATCCGGCCCGCGCTCGTGGATCGACCCGGCGATCAGCCACATGCCCAGCCGCCGGGCGACGCCGGCGAAGAACTGGCCGACCTCGCCGTCGACCGGCTCCGGTTCGGGGAGACCCGCTGTGGGGCCGAGGTAGTCGACGCACTCCGGCAGGAGCGCCAGGTCCGCGCCGGCTGCCGCCGCGCGTTCCAGCAGGGCCTCCGCGGCCGCGAGGTTCGCCTCACGGTCTTCCCGCGAGTTCAGCTGACAGACGGCGACGCGCATGGGATCAGCGTACGACCGGAGGGGGGCGCGGCGACAGCGTCGAAGAGGTGGCGGGGCTCCCGGGCCACGGGTGGATCGGGCCACCGGCGTCGGCCGGGCCGGACACGACACCGCGCCCGACCGGAGTGGTCGGGCGCGGCGGCGGTGGATCAGGCCGACTTCTCCTCGCGGTCCCGCCGGGCACGCCGGCCGGTGAACTCGCGGGGAACGATCGTCGGGTTGACGTTCTCGAGCACCACCTCGCGGGTGATCAGCACCCGGGCGGCGTCGGGGTTGCTCGGCACCTCGTACATCACGGAGAGCAGGACCTCTTCCATGATCGCGCGCAGGCCGCGGGCGCCCGTGCCGCGCAGCATCGCCTGGTCGGCGATCGCCTCCAGGGCCGGCGGCTCGAACTCCAGCTCGACGCCGTCGAGCTCGAAGAGGCGCTGGTACTGCCGGACCAGGGCGTTGCGCGGCTCGGTGAGGATGCGCACCAGGGCGATGCGGTCGAGGCTGCGCACGTTGGTGATCACCGGCAGCCGGCCGATGAACTCGGGGATCAGCCCGAACTTCAGCATGTCCTCCGGCATGACCTGGCTGAAGATGTCGTCGGTCGACCGCTCGGAGACCGACCGGAGCCGGGCGCCGAAGCCCGTGCCGCCGTGGCCGGTGCGGGCCTCGATGATCTGGTCGAGCCCGGCGAAGGCACCACCACAGATGAACAGCACGTTTGTGGTGTCGATCTGGATGAACTCCTGGTGGGGGTGCTTGCGCCCACCCTGCGGCGGCACGTTGGCCACCGTGCCTTCCAGCATCTTGAGCAGCGCCTGCTGGACGCCCTCGCCGGAGACGTCCCGCGTGATCGACGGGTTCTCCGACTTGCGGGCGATCTTGTCGACCTCGTCGATGTAGATGATGCCGGTCTCGGCGCGCTTGATGTCGTAGTCGGCGGCCTGGATCAGCTTGAGGAGAATGTTCTCCACGTCCTCGCCGACGTAGCCGGCCTCCGTCAGCGCGGTGGCGTCGGCGATGGCGAACGGCACGTTCAGCATCCGCGCCAGGGTCTGCGCCAGGTGGGTCTTGCCGCACCCTGTCGGGCCGAGCAGCAGGATGTTGGACTTGGCCAGCTCGACGGCGTCACTGCCGGAGCCCGGCGCGCCGGCCGCCTCAGCCTGGATCCGCTTGTAGTGGTTGTAGACCGCGACGGCGAGCGCCTTCTTGGCCTGGTCCTGCCCGACGACGTAGGTGTCGAGGAACTGGCAGATCTCCATCGGCTTGGGAAGCTCTTCCCACTTCACCTCGCCGGACTCGGCCAACTCCTCCTCGATGATCTCGTTGCAGAGATCGATGCACTCGTCGCAGATGTAGACCCCAGGGCCCGCGATGAGCTTCTTGACCTGCTTCTGCGACTTACCGCAGAACGAGCATTTCAGTAGGTCGCCGCCGTCACCGATCCGTGCCACCTACGTTCTCCCTGCACTCGTCGGCCGGAGACCCGGCCCTTGCCTGCGGACGTGGAAGCGCCCGCCTCGTTTCACCCCGCTCGTTTCACCCCGCCGGCGGACCGGTGGAGCGGCACAGACCCGACGTTACCCGCTGGCGGAGGTTTCTCCGACCCCCAAATCGGGTGTGTCAGACGGTCGGCCGGGAGCGGACTCCCGGCCGACCGCGACCCGAGCTGTTCAGCTGGCGGCGTTGGCCGCCAGCAGGCCCTTCTTGCGGCTGGTGAGGATGGTGTCCACCAGCCCGTACTCCTTGGACTCCTCGGCCGTCATGATCTTGTCACGGTCGATGTCCTTGCGGACCTTCTCGATCGGCCGGTTGCAGTGCCGGGAGAGCATCTCCTCGAGCTGCGTCCGCATCCGCAGGATCTCCCGGGCCTGGATCTCGATGTCCGAGCCCTGCCCGTAGCCGCCCTCGGTGGCCGGCTGGTGGATGATGATCCGCGAGTTCGGCAGCGCCATCCGCTTGCCCGGGGTGCCGGCCGACAGCAGCACGGCGGCCGCGCTGGCGGCCTGGCCGAGGCAGACCGTCGAGATGTCCGGACGGACGTACTGCATGGTGTCGTAGATCGCCGTCATGGCGGTGAACGAACCGCCGGGCGAGTTGATGTACATGATGATGTCGCGGTCCGGGTCGGTGCCCTCGAGCGTCAGCAGCTGCGCCATCACGTCGTTGGCCGACGCGTCGTCGACCTGGACGCCGAGGAAGATGATCCGGTCCTCGAAGAGCTTGTTGTAGGGGTTGGACTCCTTCACCCCGTACGACGTGCGCTCGACGAACGACGGCAGGACGTAGCGGTTGTGCACGGCCGCGAACTGGGGCGGCAGGCTCAGGTCGGTCATCGTCAGCTCCTCAGCTCAGGGTCCCGGCGCCATCCGGAACCTGGGCGGCCCCGATGATCACCTTGTCGATGAAGCCGTAGTCCAGGGCCTCCTGGGCGGTGAACCAGCGGTCGCGGTCGGAGTCGGCCTCGATCTGCGCCTGGCTCTGGCCGGTGTGGTGCGCGACCCGCTCCTGGAACATCCGCTTGGTGTAGAGCATCTGCTCCGCCTGGATGGCGATGTCGGACGCGGTGCCGCCCAGACCGCCGGAGGGCTGGTGCATCATGATCCGCGCGTGCGGCAGGGCGTAGCGCTTGCCCTTGGTGCCGGCGCAGAGCAGCAGCTGACCCATGGACGCCGCCATGCCCATCGCCACGGTCGAGACGTCGTTGTCGATGAACTGCATGGTGTCGTAGATCGCCATGCCGGAGTAGACCGAACCGCCCGGCGAGTTGATCCAGAGGTTGATGTCGCGGTCCGGGTCCTCCGCGGCGAGCAGCAGGAGCTGCGCGCAGATGCGGTTGGCGACCTGGTCGGTCACCTCGCTGCCCAGGAAGATGATGCGTTCCTTGAGCAACCGGTTGTAGACCGAGTCGTCGAGGTTGCCAATGGTGTCGCCACCGCGGGCATCGATCGCCCGGAGCGGCTTCGCTTGGATGTGCATGTCGGTCATGGCAGCCCTTCGCTCTCCGTACCGTCCTACCCGACACTAACCGCTCAGCCGGATGGCAGAGCGCCGGTCCGGGCAGTGTTCGCTATCAGCGCAGTACCGCCGAGGCGTACCCGAAAAGGGAATCGGCCGCCGTCCACCGCAGGCGGCGGACGGCGGCCTCCCCGCGCTGTCAGTGCTCGTGGTTGTGCTCGGCCTCGTTCTCGGCGCGCAGCGCGTCGAGGGTGACCTCGACGCCCGCCGAGTCCTTGATCTTGATGCGCTCCATGACCGAGGCCAGGGCCTTGCCCCGCCGCACGTCACCGAAGACGGCACCGGCCGCGCCCGAGCGGACCAGCTGGTCGTAGTACTGCTGCGGAGCCATCCCGGCGCGCTGGGCCCGGTGCACGATCTCGTGGCCGAACTCGTCGTCGGAGACCTGCACGTCCTCGGCGTCGGCCAGGGTGTCCAGCAGCAGCTGGACCTTGACGCCCTCGGTCGCCGCCTCGGTCAGCTCGGCGTCGATCTGCTCCTCGGTCTTCTCCTCGGCCGCGAGGTATTCCTCCAGGGAGGCGCCGATCCGCTCGAGCTGGTCGACCATCGCCTGCTTGCGGCTCTCGACCTCCTCGCGGACGATGCCCTCCGGCGCCGGCACCTCGGCGGCGGCCACCATCTGCTCCAGCGCCTTGTCGCGGGCGGCGTAGATCTGCTCGACCCGCTTGCCCCGGGTGACCCGCTCCCGCAGGTCGCCGCGCAGCTCCTCGATGGTGTCGAACTCGCTCGCCATCTGGGCGAACTCGTCGTTGAGCTCCGGCAGCTCCTTCTCCTTGACCGTGCGGACGGTCACCGCCACCTCGGCGTCGCGGCCGGCGAAGTCGCCGCCGACGAGCTGGGTGGTGAAGCTGGTGTCCTCGCCGGCGGCCAGGCCGACGACGGCCTCGTCCAGGCCCGGGAGGAGCTGCTTGCTGCCGACCTCGTGGGAGATGTTGCTGGCGGAGCCGCCCGGCACGTCCTCGCCGTCGACGGTCGCGTTCAGGTCGATCTGGACGTAGTCGCCCTCCTGGGCGGCCCGCTCGACGGTCTTCAGGGTGGCGAACCGCTCGCGCAGGTTCTTCACCTGCTCGTCGATCTCGCTGTCGTCGATCTGCAGCTCGTCGACGGTCACCTCGATGGTGGCCGGGTCCGGCAGGGTGATCTCCGGGCGGACGTCGACCTCGGCGGTGAAGTTCAGCGAGTCACCGTCGTTGAACTCGGTGATCTCGACCTCGGGGCGGCCGAGCGTCTTCAGGTCGTGCTCGCGGACGGCGGCGAGGATGTTCTGCGGGATGGCCTCCTGCACCGCCTCGTTGAGGACGGTGCCCCGGCCGACCCGCTGGTCGATCACGGCCGCAGGAATCTTGCCCTTGCGGAAGCCGGGCACCTGGACCTGCTGCCCGATCTCCCGGTACGCCTTCCTGAGGCTCGGCTCGAGCTCGACGAACGGCACCTCGATGGCGAGCCGCACGCGCGTCGGGCTCAGAGTCTCGACGGTGCTCTTCACAGGCGTACTCCTTGACGGATCTCGGTTTTAGTCTGGGCGTGATTAGCCCATCGAGTGTAGGCGAGCCGGCCGGACGCACCGGCAGCGGCCGGGGACCGCACAGAGGGCGACCCCGGCGGCCGGCCGCGGACGACAGTCGGGGTGGCGGGATTTGAACCCACGGCCCCTCGCTCCCAAAGCGAGTGCGCTACCAAGCTGCGCCACACCCCGTGGCGACGAGCAGTCTATGCCGTCGCGACCCGCCGGAAGTCCCGGGGCGTCCCTCAACGCGCCGAAGGGGGACCAACCGGACATCCGACGCTCCGACACCGGCCCGCCGGGGATACGGCCGCGCGGAGCACGCGGGTCATTCGGTACGCTGTCGGCGCGCCCTGCGATGGCGGGGCGCACGCGGGCGTAGCTCAATGGCAGAGCTTCAGTCTTCCAAACTGACGGTGCGAGTTCGATTCTCGTCGCCCGCTCCAGCAGTACCGGCCCAGGTCAGCGACGTTCTCGCCGAGCCTGGGCCGTTCTCGTTTCAGCCCTCTTTGATCTTGCGTGCCATTGGCGTGCCAGTAGCACCGGCCGTGCCGTCCGAGGCGGGTTCGGGTGCCGGCCGCTTCGGCTTCGTGCCCTTGGCCGCCTTGCCCGTCGCCGGCTTCTCCTTGGCCGCGTTCTGCTTGGCAGCCTTGCCCTTGGGCGCCTTGTCCTTCGTCTTGCTCGCCTTGGCCGGCGCCACCGCTCGCTTCGCCTGCTTGACGATCCGGCGGTCCATAGCGTCGGCGATCTCCCGATCCCGCTCGCTGTTGGCGTGCTGGTAGACCAGGGCCGCCCGCATGCTCGCGTGGCCCATCCGGTGCATCAGGTCCCGGGTGCTGGCCCCGGTCGCCGCCGCCAGGTTGTTACCCGTGTGCCGCAGGTCGTGGAAGTGGAAGCCCTCTGGCATGCCAGCCGCCCGCAGCGCCGCCGCCCAGCCGACCGCCCGCCGGAAGTTGCCGGAACGCAGCACCGCACCCTTGTCTCCCGTGAAGACCAGCGCCTCCGACCCCTCCCCCACGTACTCGGTCAGGTGATCGGCCAGCGCGGTCCGGGCCGCCGCCGGCAGGGTCACCGTCCGGTTGCCCGCCTCCGACTTGGGCGGCCCGAACTCCATCCCGTTGCGCAGTGCAGCCAGCTTGCGCGGGACGCGAACCGTGCCGGCCGCGAGGTCGACGTCCGAGCGGCGCAGCGCCGCCAACTCGCCCCAGCGAAGGCCGGAGAACGCGGCGACGATCACCAGCGCGGCGAACCGGGGTGGCATCCGCTCGGCGAGCGCGAGCACTTGGGCGACGGTCGCCACCGGCCGCTCAGGCGTGTGATAGCGGTCATAGCCCGGGATGCGGCAGGGGTTCTGCCGGATCAGCTCGTCTTCCTTCACGGCGGTGTTAAGGATCGCCCGGAGGAGTGAGTACGCCTTGACCGCCTGCGGCTCCGTGGTGCCACCGTCGAGCAGCGTCCGGCGCCAGGTGCGGATGGTCTGCGGCTTGATCGCGCCCAGGGCGAGCGCGCCGAGGTGCGGGCGGATGTGCAGCCGGAACAGGTCTTCGTAGTTCTCCCGCGTGCGCGGCTGGAGCTTGCGTTCGGCGATCCACTTCCGGCCGTACGCGTCGAGCTTGACCTCCCCCGCCTCCGGGGCCGTCCACTCCCCCTTGATGATCTCGGACTCCACCACGGTCAACCACTTGGCCGCCTGGCGCTCGGTTTCGAAGGTGTGCGGCGCCTTCCGCTCCAACCCGTCCGGGCCGAGGTACCGCGCCTGGTAACGACCCGAGGGGAGGCGACGCACGTTGCCGAAACGCCGCCGACCCTTGCTGGCCGCCATCAGGCCACCTCCCCCAGGTAGTCGCGCAGGTGCGCCCGGGTCATCGGTACAACCCGGTTGCTGTCGATGTAGGCGGCGACGGCCGACGCCTCGAAGCGAACCAGGCGGCCGACCTTGACGAAGGCGATCCGTCGTTCGGCGACCAGCCGGCGGACGAATCGCGGCGTTGCCTTCAGGCGAGCGGCGACCTCGTCAGCGGTCAACAGCTCGTCGTTCATGCGGTTGCTCCTCTTGAGGTTCAGGCCGCGAGCGCGGCGGATTGTGCGGGTGCCGACACGGCGGCGGCTGTTCGTATCCGGGCGGTGTCGAGGTCTGCACGCCATCGGATGCGGGCGGATATGGCGCGCAGGAGGCGGTGTTCCAGGGGCGGCACGTCGGGGTCTTCGGGTCGGGCGAGTTCGAACCGGTATCGCTTCGACCCGTCCGTCTCGTCGGGCGCCTGGTCGTGTTCTTCGGTGTCGGCCATGCCGCCGGCGAGGATGGCGCGGACCCAGGCGCGGTTGTCGGCGCGGTGGTCGGCGAGGGTTTTGCCGGACCATTGGCGGGAGACGAGGACGCGTCGGCCGGTGAAGCCGAGGGTGGAGCGTTGGTGCACCTTCCCCGTGCAGCGGCCGGGGGTCAAGCCGGCCTTGACCCCGTCGGGCTGGACTCCGTACAGCAGCCAGTTCGCGCACGTCGGCGAGCACGGCAGCACGGCCAGTTCCGCGTGCAGCCGGTCGAAGTGCGCCTTCTGCCCGTCGGACCGCGGCTTGGCTTGGTCGGTCAGATCCTTGGTGACGTACTTGGTCACGTACCGGATGGACCGCTCCGCGTCCTTGGTGCCCTGCTCGATGCCCCGAGCGTCGATACGCCCGAGCCGGGCGACGTAGGCGGGGCGGCTGTCGGGTTCCTCCAGGGCGTCGAGGGCTTCACTCCAGGTGGGCAGCGGCTCGCGCGTCTTGGGGTCGACGTACGCCTGCTGATCGACGTCCCAGACCGGAGGCTTGTCGACCGGGTAGGCCATCTCGTCGAAGGGTGGCCACCACACCTGGTGGTAGGTAGCCGCCGCGATCTGCTTGAGCAGCCGGCGGGGCAGGGTGCCGCGGATGGCGAAGTGCGCGTGCGGGGCGAGGCGGCGTTGCAGCTCTACCGCTCCCGCGTATTGGACGTTCCAGCCGGCGGCGCGGCGGACGTTCTGCCACCACCGGTCGAGGACCCGCGCGAAGTGAATCGAGTCCAGGGCAGCCCGCCGGTAGTTGTAGCTGGCGGGGTCGACCGGTGTGCCGAGCACGTCGTCATACGGGCCGTGGCGCTGGCCGCACTCGCAGGGGGCGACGTAGGCGCCGCGCCGCAGGTGGGAGTGCACCGGCCCGTGCGAGCCCAAGGTGAGCGTGATGAGCATCGACGGCCGGTGGGTCTTGCCTGCCTTGCCCGAGTAGGCCCGTCCGACCGTGCGCGGGTCGACGGGCAGGCGTGGCAGGTCTGGGGAGTCCTGCCGCCGCCGGGTCGAGCGCTTCCGCCGGGGCCGCTCGTCGCGCTCCTTCGGGGTCAGGTGCCCACGCAGGCTGGTCTCGGCGAGGGCTTCGTCAAGCTCGGCTATCGCGGCGTCGATCTCGGCCAGGTGCGCGGCCCGCTCGTCGGGCGTCATCGGTTGGTACTGCGCGGCTTCGCGCTCGAATTCCAGGTGTGCCCGGACTCGGACGAGGGCGAGGACGTCTTCTCCGGGTTGGTCGGGGCGGACGGCAGGTTCGTCGGCGAGGTGCCAGCCCTCGCGGATCTGTTGGATGCGCAACCGCCGACCCCGCTCCGCGCACGGCTTGCACTTGACCGCCAGGGTCGCCCCGCAAGGCACCTCCACCACCTCGGTCAGACCGGTGGCAGTGTCGGTACGGCGCAGGGCCAGCGGGCGGACGCAGACGCCGTTCTGTTCGGCGAGTTGCTTGAGCGCGTCCTTGGCGAGGGGCTTGCGCATCCGGTCTGCCCGCGACCCCGGCCGGGGCTGCTCGACGGGAGTCGTGGGGATCAGGTCGAGTTGGCTCACCGGTCACGCTCCCCGCCGAAGACGCTGCCGTTGCGGGGCGCGAATGCTGCCGCTGGCACGGGCACCAGTCCCGGCCGCCGCTCCACCGGAGTCACGGGGACCGGGCGGAGCGCCGCCGGTCGAGGCTGCTCGTCGGCGGCTTCCGCGGCGACGGTCACCGCCTGGTCCTCGTCGACGACGTCAACGGACGGCCGATCCTCAACCGGGTCATAGCCGGGCGGGACGTCACCCCAGCCGTCGGCCTCTGCCGGCCTGCCGACGGAGGCCGCCGCCGGGGCGGGGGTGGTGGAGAAGACGAGCTTGGACAAGCCGAGGAACGCCAGCGCCGGCACGGCCGACAGCAGCCACCCGGACACGCCCGGCTTGGCCACAGCGAGTTGCGCCGACAGCGACAGGGCAACGGCGCAGACGAGCAGGAACATCGGGTACCCGATCGGCCCGCCGGTGCGGCGCCGCCGCCGGATCGTCAACAGCGCCGCCAAGGGCAGAAGTTCGGAGATCGCGGCGTTGGCCCAGCCGAACCAATCCCCCGTACCGGCCGGAGAGTTGGCCATGGTCCAGTCGTGGACATGGGTGAACGACGCCGCCCCTGCCAGCCCGCCCACCGTGAGGACGATGAGGACCAGGACGACGCCCTCCACCCGGTCTGCGTTCGCGTTGGCCTTCACTTGGTCACCTCCTGCTCGTCATTGATGTCGTCGCAGAGCCGCCGGTAGTCACGGCCCAGCTCGCGGATGTCGTCGTCAGTGAGGTAGGCGAAACGGACCCGGACGGGTTCGCGGACGCCATCGAGGACGACGAACCCCACGCCAGGCGACGATTCGGGGATGCGGTCGCAGAGCGCGCCCCGGTCACGGGCGGAGTCGCCGAGAACCATGTCCACCTGCTCCGGTTCGGTCAGCCGCAGCCCGATGCGGGTCGGGAACAGGTCCCGGAAGGGCAGCACGTCCTTACGGGGATCTTGGAGTGCGGCGACCACGTGCACGCCGACCGCGCGCCCCTGGGAGAGGAGCAGGCCGAGGGCTTCCTTGATCCGGTCGCGGACCTTCCGATCGGTGATGTACGCCGTCAGCGCCGCCAGCTCGTCGACCACCAGGACGATCAGCGGCTCATCCGGCGTCGGCGTGTGCTGGCGGGCGACCCCGCGCAGCCGGGCCGCCCGCAGCCGCATCCGCTTGACGGCCTCTTCCAGGACGCCGGCCATGCCGTCCGGGTCGTCGTAGGAGAACCGGGCGAACAGCGGCACCCCGGCCGCCAACTCCATCCCGCCCTTCGGGTCGAACGCCCACAGCTCCACCAACCCCGACCTGACACCGCCGGCCAAGGAACGGATCAGCGACCACAACACCGACCCCTTGCCGGAGTTCGTGGCCCCGGCGATGAGCACATGCGAGCCGGCCAGGCGCAGCCGGTACGGCTGCCCGTCCTCGCGCACACCGAGCGTGAGCCCGCCGAGGTCCGGCACCTGAGCCACCGGCATCGGGGCCACGGTGCCGGCCAAGGGGTCACGGCGCAGAAATCGGATCACCACCCGATCCGGGCGGGCCGTCGAGCGGGCTTGGCCGGTGCGAAGGCGGAAGGCGTAGGCGAGGCGTTCCGCGGCCTGCCCCCAGTCATCCGGGATCTGCCCCGGCAACAACCGCACGGTCAACTCATCGCCGTACCGGTCGCAGCGCACCTTGAGAAGCTGCGGCACGTAGCGGTCACCGGCGAAAACCGTCGCCAGCCCACACGTCGCCATTACCGACGCCCACCGCCGCCGGTAGACCACCAACGCACGGACCCGGCCGACGATCGGGTACCAGCCGAAGCGCAGCCATGACGCCGGGTGCCACCGCCACCAGGCCGCACACCCGACGGCGACCGCCAGGACGACGACGGCCAGGACCCAGCCGCCATACTCGGCCCGCACCCACAGAGCGGCCACGGTCGAGGTGGTGAGCCACCAGTACCGCACCGCCAGCACGGTGAGGCGGAACAGGCCCCGGGCCAGCCACCAGAACACCAGCAGCCAACCCGGGACCCGCCACGCCGGAAGGCGCACGTTCATCGGCGCGACGGGGATCTTGTCGCCCGGAATGATGTTGATCAGAGGCACAGGTCACCACCCCTGCCAGGACGGGCCAGGGTCGAAATGCAGGAGCGGCAGGACATGCGGCGCAGGTCGAACCGGCGCGGCTTCACCCACTCCTCGCAGCGGGGGCAGCGGATCGCGCACACCCGCGCCGAAGCCGGCGACAACCGCAACGCCGACCGCACGGCCGCCTCCACCTCCCGGTAGGCGTGGCGCAGGCCGACCAGACGGGTACGGGACATCAGGACCACCACCCCGACGAGCAGCGGCCCTCAGAGCAGGTCAGGGCAGGGGGAACTACGGTGGGCATCACGCCCTCCTTCATCAGCTGAGGGATGGAAGAAGCGCGGGACGGGCCGGGACTCTTGGCGGGGAAACGACCCGCCCCGCGCGCCAAACAACGACCGCTCAGGCCGCCACCGAACCGGGAACGGTCGACGCCGGACGAATGGCGGTAGCCCGCAGCGAGTACGCCATGCGGGAGCGGCAGTCACCCGACGAGCGACCGGGCTTGCACCGCTGCGAATCCACATACGGGGTCAGGGTCAGGCCCTCGAACTCCACCGCCGGCGGGTAACCCGGCACCGTCGACGGCGGCGGCACCGGCTGCTGCGCCGCGACCACCTTGACCTTCACCTCGGTCGACCGACCGAACTTCCCGGCCTCCGGGTCCAGGTCCATCACCCGCACCACCCAGACCCGCTCCCCGGACTCCTTGTCCCGCGCCTGGTTGTCCGCCTCACCACGCCGCTCAAAATCAATCTGCGGCGACACACCCAGGCACAACGCCCCGGCGGGGAACACGTACTCGGACGGGACGGGCACCTTCAACGTCATCGGAACCACCTGGACAGCCTCCTAGCCTTACCAATCGTCTATCTGACAACCGGTTGAGCTAACAAGCTACGTCAGCTTGTAAATACAAGCAAGGGTCTAATGAGGTTGGTTCATGTCGGAGTGTCAGGGGGCGTTGAGAGTCTCAGCCGCGTGGAACCCCTTGCCGCGCACAACATCTCCGTCTCCGTCCACTACGGCCACTTCGTCCTTCGTGACGTGTGGTGCGATGCCGGCGACGACGGCGAGTCATACGAGGCTTCCCAGGACCACGTGGCCGGCGCGTCCACGTACCAAATCGCGGTTCGGGCGCTCACACACGAGGTCGAGCTTCAGATGCGACTTTGGCCTGCCGAGCCCGAGCCCGAGCCGGACGGCGGCGCATGGAGCGGCTGGCGGCAGCTTGAATTGCACTGCCCAACCGGTGAACTCCTCGTCGAGCAGATAACCGCCGGAGCGGCGGCTGAGGTTGCGCTTCCCCAGAGGGCTGGGGTCTACGGCGTGCGGGTTCATGGAGGCGCAATCGACGGCACCGAGAGGTTCCTCATCGACCTCTGGTGGCAATCGCCACTGCCGCCCGACGACGATGACGAGGACTTCTACGGCGACGACTGGAGCTGATCAGCTCAAGGCGTAGGTGTCTTCGATCTCGTGACGGCTGCCCGGCATCACCAGGACCGACGTCATGATCGGGTCGCCGGACGCCTGATGCACAGTGATGACGACCCTCATCACCGACTCGTCGGCCGGCACGTCCAACGCCTCAGCCTCAGGCTGGCTCACTCGGCGGGCGGTCATCCGCTCGTTGGCATAGTCGGCCCGTAGGCCCTTCTGGCGCGCGATGAGGTCGAGCAGGCCGCCCGGGATCGGGTCCGGCTTGGTGATGTCGGTACCGACCGCGATATCCACCGGCACGAACGTGGCGACCAGGTCCACCGGCCCCGCCTCCGAGACGGTCCGGCGGCGCCGTTCGTAGACCGGCGTGCCCTCCGGGATCTTCAACTCCGCCGCGATCCGCGGTGAGGCGAGTACCGGGCCGACGTGCAGGATCTCTGTCTCCCCGGTCTCGTCCAGCTCGACCGCGTCGCGGGCGTAGTCGGGAGAGGTGCGCCCGGAGGCGGGCCGGCCGCGTACGAAGCTGCCCTTGCCCTGCTGGGACTCGATCCAGCCGTCCTGCTTGAGGATGCCCAGCGCCTTGAGCACCGTCGGGCGGGACACCCCGAACTCCGTACAGAGCTGGTTCTCCGAAGGCAGTGCCGCACCGGGGGCGTAGTCGCCGTCCTCGATGCGCTTCCGCAGCGTGTTCAACACGCGCAGGTATTTCGGCGTCGGAATCTCGTACGCCATCGCGGGCCACCCCACCCTAGGAACGCTGCATGAATCTCAGCAGCTTATGAGTTGTTTGCATGACAGAACAAGTCAGCTCAGCCGTTCGGCGTCACACGCTCCACCGCTGCGGCCAGCCACCCCGACCACGACGACGGCGCTCCTACCGACTCCGGACGAGTCGCACCCGGCCACCGACGCGGCAGGCAGCCGTACCGGCCGAACACCCGCAACGCTGCCTGACGCTGCGGGCACGGACCCTCCTCGCCGCATGTGGCGCAGCGCCCGTCCGCGCTCGACGGGGTGTGCTGGTCAAGCTGTGCCTGTGCCGCCCGGAGTTGGTCGCGCACTGCACTGGACAGGTAGGTGCTCACCGGGCCGCCCCGTCCGGCGGGAGCTTGCTTGCGCGTACCAGGATCTGCGCCTGCCGGCCATGCCGGCCGGATGGACCGAGCCTGAATCCCTCGACCCAGATCCACTCATCCTGCGGCGGACGGTTGGCTACCAGCCGAACCCCGGTCACCCACAGCGTCACCGGCCCGTCCGACGGCAGGAGACGATCGGCTGCATCGATCGTCAGCACCGCGCCGAGTCGTATCCGAACGTCAAACACCGCGTCTCCTCATCACCGGCGCCACGTTGCGAGCCGGCGCGTTGTTGGTAGTGCGTCGCTGGATCTGAAGGCCGGCGATCTGCGCGAAGACCTCACGCCGCGCCAGTGCCTTACCGGTGGCCAGGTCGATGGCGTAGCCGGTCAGCCACACCCAGCCGTGATACGTCGGCTTGTCGCAGACCGACGTCACCCGGAGCCACAGCGCGCGATCGCCGCCGAATTGCACCGAGGCCCGACCGTCGATCAGCACCAGGTCGCCTGGCACCGGGACGCCCGGCCGGGGCGGCGCCGGCTTGCGGGGCTCCGCCCCGGCCGGG
>NZ_WAAS01000153.1:0-15347 GCF_008806585.1 Micromonospora sp. AMSO12t | reverse complement strand
ACCGCCGGCGGTACCGCCGGCGGTGGCACGGCCGGCGGTGGTGCGGCGGGCGGCGGCACGGCGGGCGGGGCCTGGTGGGCGCGTCGGGAGCGATAGCCGTTGTCGAGCACCGCGTAGCGCGACTCGACCGGGGGCGGCTCGTGCCGGTAGCCGTTGTCCAGCACCGCGTAGCGCGACTCGACCGGCCCCGGGCCCCGGTGCGGCTCGGTCTCGATGCGGGGCGGCGGGGGCTGGGCCGGCACGCGGTACGCCGGCTCGGCCGGATACCCCGGGTCCGCCCGGTAGGTCGGCTCGATCGGGTCCGCCCGGTAGGACGGCTCGATGGAGCCCGACCGGTAGCTCGGCTCGATGGGATCCGACCGGTAGGACGGCTCGACCGGATCCGACCGGTAGGACGGCTCGACCGGGTCCGACCGGTAGGACGGCTCGACCGGGTCCGCCCGGTAGGACGGCTCCACCGGATCCGACCGGTAGCTCGGCTCGGGCGGCTGTTCCGGCTCCACCCGGTAGGCGGGCTCCAGCGGGTCCACCCGGTAGGCCGGCTCCACCCGGTAGGTGGCCTCGGCCCGGTAGCCCGCGTCGACCGGCCGGCCGTACTCCGCGCCGTACGGCGGTGGGCCGTCCGCGCCGTACGGCGGTGGGCCGGGCTCCGGCGCGTACGGCTCGGGGGCCCGCCCGATGGCCGGCACCCGCGCGGCATAGCCGTTGCCCGACGAGCGGCGGGGCAGCGGCTCCGGCGGGAGGGGCGGGGGATCGGCGTGTCGGTCGGCCTCGGCCTGCTCGGCCGTGCGGCTGCCGTGCCGGGCCCGGTCGAGCAGCGCCCGCCACCGCGGTGCTGGTTCGGCCGGCCGCCCCCAGCCGGTCTCGCTGCCCTCCAAGGCTCGCCCTCCCAGCGCCATCGATGCCCGTCTGACAGGCTACGAACGAAACCCTATTCGGACCACACCCGTCTACGCACCTTCGGTTCTTCCTCCCGTCACGGCACGGGCCCTCGTACGCCGTCGGCGCCGGCGTACGGCGAGGTCGACGGGACCGCCGGTGGCGACCCGCCGCCGGCCGGTCTGGCCGGTGTCGGTGATGGCTGCGTCACGCCCGGCGCGGGTTCCGACGTTTCGCCCACTGTCGGGTCGGGGGTACCGGCACACACGGCGGGATCCCCTCGTCGGATCGTCACGGGCGGGACGACGCTCAGTCGCGGAGGATCTCGAGCGCGCGGTCCAGGTCGTCAGGGTAGTCGCTGACGAAGCGGACCTCGTCCCCCGTGCGGGGGTGCAGGAAGCTCAGCGACCGGGCGTGCAGCCACTGCCTGGACAGGCCGAGCCGGGCGGACAGGGTCGGGTCGGCGCCGTACGTGAGGTCGCCCACGCACGGGTGCCGCAGCGTGGAGAAGTGCACCCGGATCTGGTGGGTGCGCCCGGTCTCCAGCCGGACGTCGACCAGGCTCGCCGCCGGGAACGCCTCCACCGTGTCGTAGTGGGTGATGCTCGGTTTGCCGCCGGAGACCACCGCCCAGCGGTAGTCGTGGGTGGGGTGCCGGTCGATCGGGGCGTCGACGGTGCCGCGCAGCGGGTCCAGGTGCCCCTGCACCACCGCGTGGTAGCGCTTCTCCACCTCGCGGTACTTGAACGCCCGCTTCAACGCGGTGTACGCCTGCTCGCTCTTGGCCACCGCCATGATGCCCGTGGTGCCGACGTCGAGCCGGTGCACGACGCCCTGCCGCTCGGCGGCGCCGCTGGTCGAGATGCGGTGCCCGATGGCGGCCAGCGCCCCGATCACCGTCGGGCCGGTCCAGCCGGGGCTCGGGTGGGCCGCGACGCCGACCGGCTTGTCCACCACCACGATGTCGTCGTCGGCGTACACCACCCGCAGCCCGGGCACCGCCTGCGGCACCACGGTGGGCGGGGCGACCGGCGCGGGCAGGGTCACCTCCAGCCAGGAGCCGGCCTTCACCCGGTAGGAGTTCGGCCGGGCGGCCCCGTCGACAAGCGCGTCGCCGGCGTCGACCAGGGCCGCGGCGGCGGTGCGGGACAGCCCGAACAGCCGCGACACGGCCTGGTCGAGCCGCGTGCCGTCGAGGCCGTCGGGGACGGGCAGGGAACGGTGGTCGCCACCGGCGGCGAAGGCGGCGGTCATGCCCGCTCCCGCTGTCCGGCGTCGGCCTGGGCCGCCGCCTCGTCGGTGGACTCGCCGTGGCCGATCCGGCTGCCGTCACGCTGCCGGCCGGTCAACTCCAGCAGGAGGGCGAGCAACACACCGCAGACGAGGGCGCTGTCGGCCAGGTTGAACACCGGGAACACCCGGCCGTACGGGGCGAAGACGCTGACCATGTCCACCACGTGCCCCACGAACCAGCCCGGGGCGCGGAAGACCCGGTCGGCGAAGTTGCCCAGCGCCCCGCCCAGCACCAGGCCCAGCGAGATCGCCCAGGGCAGCGAGCGCAGGCGCAGCGCCATCCAGACGATCCAACCGACCACCCCGAGGGTGATCAGCGGGAAGACCCAGGTGTAGTCGGCGCCGATGCTCCACGCCGCGCCGCTGTTGCGGGTCAGGCTGAGGTAGACCGCGCCGCCGAGCAGCCTGACCGGCTCGCGGTCCTCGAGCGCGCCCAGGGCGAGGTGCTTGGTCGCCGCGTCGGCGGCGAGCACCGTGAGCGCGAGGCCGAACAGGGTGGCGGCGGCCCGGCGGTGGGGCGTGCCGGACCTCGGCTCGGCGCTGTCGGCACCCGGCTCAGCGCTGCCGGGCCCGGCGGGCGGTGCTTCGGACATCTGCTCCCCATCGACGCTCGCGGCGACGCGTCCGCGCCGCCTCCCATGGCCGCCGGGGAGCGGGCCTCAGCGCCGCTCCTCCAGCTGCTTGCACGTCACGCAGAGGGTGGCCGACGGGAAGGCGGCGAGCCGCTCCACCGGAATGGGGTTGCCGCACCGCTCGCACCAGCCGTAGCCACCCTCGTCGAGCCGCTCCAGCGCCCGCTCGACCTGCGTGATCCGTTCCAGGATGCTGTTGGCGAGTGAGATCTCCTGCTCACGCTCGAACGTCTTGGTCCCGGTGTCGGCCTGGTCGTCCCCGGCCGAGTCCGTCAGCCGGTCGCGCTGCAGCTCGGTGATCTCGCTCAGCGTCCGATCGTACTCGGCGCGCAACTCGTCACGCCGCGCCGCCAGGGCCGCCCGGATCTTCTCGGTCTCCGCAGCGCTGCGGGTGGCCTTCGCCACCGGCTTCCGACCGGCGGTCCTGGTGTCGGCTGGCTTCGCCATCGTCGCTCCCTCGGCCGCGGAACCGCGGCGTTCCGCGGCACCTGGACAGGGGCCGCCGGCATCGGCGCCCCCAGGTACAAAAGGGGCGCGCGGCGACGGGGCCGCGCACTCCGGAGATTCGCAAGAATACGGAACGTACAGGCGCACGACAACGTGCCGCTCCGACGTACCGGCGTTCGGCCCCTGGTCATCCCTAACCGGGGCAAAAGGAACGCTAGCAGATCACGTGTCGGGACCCCGGCCGTACTCGCCAAACCAGCGGGCCAGCCGGCCCCGCCGACTGACCGCCCGCAGCCGCCGCTCCGCCTCGTCGCGCACCCCGGCCGTGGCCACGATCAACATGCTGTCGCCGGTCTTCAGCCGGAAGTCCGGGCCCGGCACGACGCCCGCCCCGTCGCGCAGCACCAGGGTCACCGAGGCGCCCAGCGGCAACCGCAACTCGTCGACGTGCACCCCGGCCAGCCGGGAACCGGGCGGCACCTCCAACTGGAGCAGGTCCGCGCCCATCCGCTCCAGCGGCGCCGTCTCCACCCGGATCTCGGTCGCCTCGGCCGGCGCGGTGACCCGCAGCCGGCGGGCCACCGGAGCCAGCGTCCCCGTCTGCAACAGCGTGAAGATCACCACCAGTACGAAGACGGAGTCGAAGAGCCGGTCGGCGCCCGGCACCCGCTCCGACAGCGGAATGGTGGCGAGCACGATCGGCACCGCCCCGCGCAGCCCCGCCCAGGACAGGAACGCCTGCTCGCGCAGGCCGAACCGGAACGGCAGTGCGGACGCCGCCACCGACAGCGGCCGGGCCAGCAGCACGAGCGCCAGCCCGGCGACCACCGCCGGCAGCACCGCCGAGCCCAGCCGGCCCGGCGAGACGAGCAGCCCGAGCAGCACGAAGAGCCCGATCTGGGCCAGCCACGCCAGGCCGTCGGCGAAGCCGAGGATCGCCTGCCGGTGCGGCAGCCGGGCGTTGCCGAGGATCACCCCCGCCACGTAGACGGCGAGGAAACCCGAGGCGTGCAGCACCGCGCCGGCGGCGTAGGCGAACACGGTCAGTCCGACCGCCGCGATCGGGTAGAGCCCCGCCGACGGCAGCGCCGCCCGGCGCAGCGCCCACCGCCCGCCCACGCCGGCCGCGAGGCCGACCGCCGCGCCGGCGCCCAGCTCGTAGCTGACCAGGGAGATCTCGTACCACCACGGGTGGGTGACGCCCTCCCGGGACAGCAGCACCACCAACAGCACGACCGGGGCGTCGTTCATCCCCGACTCCGCCTCCAGGGTGGCCACCAGCCGGGGCGGCAGCCGCAGCCGGCGCAGCGTGGCGAAGACCGCCGCCGCGTCGGTGGAGGAGAGCACCGCGCCGTAGAGCAGGGCCAGCCGCCAGTCCAGTCCCAGCAGCAGGTGCACGACGAGGCCGACGACCAGGATGCTGACCACCACGCCGACCGTGGAGAGCAGCGCGGCCAGCCCGAGCACCGGGCGCAGGGTGCTCCACCGGGCGGTCAGCCCGCCCTCGGCGATGATCACGATGAGCGCGCAGAAGCCCAGGGTCCGGGTCAGCTCGACGTCGTCGAAGCGGATGCCCAGCCCCGTCTCCCCGATCGCCACCCCGAGGGCCAGGTACGCCAGGAGGCTGGGCACGCCGAGCCGGGTGGAGAGACGGACCGCGCCGACCGCGACCAGCAGGACACCCGCACCGAGCAGGAGCGCGAGATCCAGCCCCGGCGTCACCGCCGCCCGGCCCCGGCGTCCGTCACCCGGCGGCCCCGTCACGCAGCCGGCGCAGCGCCTCCGTCAACTCCGGGGCGGGCCCCTCGACCAGGAAGAGCTTGTCGCGGCTGGCCGCGCCGGCCCGCAACGACACCACCGCCGGCCGTACGCCCAGCGCCCCGGCCAGCGCCCGCCGGGCCGCCTCCGTGGCCCGCCCGTCCACGGCGGGGGCGTGCACCGCGATCACCAGGGCCGGACCGTGCGGCCCGTCGAAGCGGCCGCCGACGCGCGCCCGGGCGGAGCCGGGCTTCACCCGGACCGCGACGGTCAGCGTGGCGTCCATCAGGAAGCGTCCCGCCGCTCAGATCCGACCGGCGTCGGCGAGCAGGGCGGTGTCGGGCGCGCAGCGGCCGCACGGGGTGAAGCCGAGGTCGACGGCCTCGGCGACCGGAAGCGGCTCGTGCTCCCGCCCCACGAGGTACGCGCAGTCGGCCAGGTGGTAGCGGGGCCGCCCGTCGACCACCCGCACCTCGGCGGCGAGGCGGGCCACCCGGGCGGCCTCGCCCGGGGTGACGTCCTGCGCGGGCGGCTCGTCGTCGTACGGCACGGCGGGGCCGGCACCGGGCGTGGCGGCGGCCGGGACGGTGCCGTCGGTCACCGGCGGCTCGGGCGGTTGCCGCCACCCGGTGCCGTCGGCGTCGACCGTGGAAGGAACGTGCTGGACGGGGATCTCCGGCTCCGCCGGCGGCCCACCGGCGAAGGCCGGTCCGGCCGGGCGGGTCGCCCGACGGGGTCGCCACCCCGGCCGGCCCGGGTCCGCCGCCGCCCGGTCCGCAGCCGCCTGGCGGGCGCCCGCGACCAGCGCGACGGCGGCCAGCAGGCTGGCCGCGATGGAGATGGTCAGGAGAACGCTGGAGCCACCGGCCAGGCCGAGCACCAGCAGCACCACCGCGACGAGGATGAGCAGGAGACTGGCGACTATCACGGCTCACCCCCGCCGCGTCGTGCTGATGAGGCGAGGTCGGCGACCGTCATCGTGACGACGGTCGCCGACCGATGGTTCAGCGCCCGGTCTCGAGAGCGCCGGAGCGACCGCCGCCGCCGTAGGAGCCGGCGAGCCCTGCGGTGGCCAGCCCGTTGCCGCCGCTGGCGGCCCGGTTGCCCTCACCACCACGGGTCATCTCGACCTCCAGGCCCTGGCCGCGGCCGTCGAGGTCGCGCAGCTGGCTCTCCAGGTAGGCCTTGAGCCGGGTGCGGTACTCGCGCTCGAACTGCTTGAGCTCCTCGATGTGCTTCTGCAGGGCCGTGCGCTTGGCGTCCAGGCCGCCCATGGCCTCCTGGTGCCGCTGGCGGGCGTCGCGCTCCAGGGCGTCGGCCTTGGCGCGGGCCTCGCGGGTGACCTCCTCGGCCTTGGAACGGGCCTCGGAGAGCAGCTGGTCGGCCTCGCGGCGGGCGTCGGAGACGTGGTCGTCGGCGGTCCGCTGGGCCATCATCAGCACCCGCAGCGCCTGCTGCTCACCGTCGGCGCCGCCGACGGCCGGGCCACCGGCGGAGCGGACCTGCTCCAGCTCGGCCTGCATCGCGCGGGCGGCCTGCTCGGCCGCCGCCTTGTCGCGCTGCACCCGGTCGAGCTGGGCCTTGACGTCGTTGAGCTCCGCCGCGAGACGGGCGTCGCCACCGGGGCCGGCGGGGGCGCCACCACGGCCGCCGCGCTCCACCTGGGCGCGCAGCTCGTTGTTCTCCTCGATGAGACGGGCGAGCTCGCGCTCGACCTCGTCCAGGAAAGCGTCGACCTCCTCCTCGTCGTAGCCCCGCTTGCCGATCGGCGGCTTTTTGAAGGCGACGTTGTGGACGTCGGCCGGGGTCAGCGGCATCGAAACTCCTCGGGTCAGTTGCGGCCGCGAAAGCGCGTCGGTCATCAGACGGTGCCGATGATCGACCGCCTCAACACGAACTCCATCAGCACGAACAGGATAACCAGGAGCACAAGTGAGGCCAGGTCGATGCTCACGGTACCAATTCGCAACGGAGGGATCACACGCCTCAACGCGTTGAGAGGGGGATCAGTGACGCTCCACACGATTTCCAGCCCCACCGATGCCCCACGCCCCGGCTGCCAGCGACGGCCGTACTGGAGGACGGCGCTCAGGACGAACCGGGCCAGCAGGACGAGCAGGAAGAAGTAGAGCACCAGATACAGCACTTGCAGCACGATCGACAACACGGCAGGCGACGTCCCTCGGGTCGGGCGGGGCTAGCTCAGGCTGAAGAAGCCGCCCTCGGCGATCTTGGCCTTGTCCTCCGCGGTGACCTGGACATTGGCCGGTGAGAGCAGGAACACCCGATTGGTCACGCGCTCGATCGTACCCCGCAGCCCGAACGCGAGGCCGGCGGCGAAGTCCACAAGTCGGCGCGCGTCGGCCTCGTCCATCTCGGTGAGGTTGATGATCACCGGAACGTTGTCGCGGAAGTGCTCACCGATGGTTCGCGCCTCCCGGTACGTGGTGGGGTGCAGCGTGGTGATCTGGTAGCGCTGCTCCTCCTCGGCGACCACCGCGCGCTCCCGGGGCTGCGCCTGCGGCGCCAGGGCCAGGTTGTCGCGGGTGTGGTAGGTCAGCGCGCCCGACGTGTCGCCGGCCGACGGCCGGGTGATGGAGCGAACGCTGGACCGCTCGGCCCGCTCCGCCCGGTCGGTGTCGCCCCGCTCGGCGTCGGCCGCCCGACCGGCGGCGCGCTCCGAGAGCCGGCCACGGTCGCTCAGCCGGGACCGGGGCGCCGGCGGCTCCTCGGAGTCGTCCTCGTCGTCGTCGGCGAACTCCTCCGAGTACCGGCTCTGCCGGTAACGCGAATCGCGGTAGCCCCCCTTGTCGTAGCCACCGTCGTCGTAGGCCCGCTCGTCGTCCTCTTCGACCAGACCGAGCCAGACCCCCGCCTTGCGCAGTGCACCCATCCCGCGCCCTTCCCGTCCGCCGTGCGGCACGCGCCCCCGTACCGTGTCGCTTGTCGCGAGTGGACCACTTCTGCCCACCGGGGCGGATCGGCAATCCCCTGGCACGCGATTCGCGTCGCGTGCCACGACCCCCGACAACGGGATGCCGCTCCCCCAAACAACACAGATGTAATTTGCTTCCCGCGGTCAGGCTACCGCAGCGTGGGACGCATTCCGAGCAACGCGCTGCCGACGCGGACATGTGTCGCGCCGTACCGGATCGCGATTTCCAGGTCGCCGCTCATCCCGGCGGAGAGCGCGGCGGCTCCCGGGTGGACCGTCCGGAACCCGGCGGCCACCTCGGCCAGCCGGGCGAACGCCCGCTCCGGCTCCCAGCCCAGCGGCGCCACCGCCATCAGGCCGGCCAGTCGCAGCGCCTCCGCGCCGGCCACCGCCTCGGCCACCGCGCCGAGCCCGGCGCCCGGGTCGGCCGAGCCGGGCAGCGCCCCGCCGCGGGCCGCGTCGCCGTCGATGCTCACCTGGACCAGCACGTCCAGCGGCCGGTCCCGCGCCGTCGCCGACGCCGCGTCCAGCGCCCGCGCCAACCGGACACTGTCGACCGAGTGCACGACGTCGGCGTAGCGGACCACCGACCGGGCCTTGTTGCGCTGCAACTGCCCGATGAAGTGCCACCGGGGCGTCACCCCCGCCGCGGCCACCTCGGCCGACTTGGCGGACGCCTCCTGGTCGCGGTTCTCCCCCATGTCGACGACGCCGAGCCCGGCCAGGGCCACCACGTCCCCGGCCGGGTAGGTCTTGGTCACCGCGATCATGGTGACCTCGGAGTCGTCCCGCCCCGCGGCGGCACAGGCCTCCGCGATCCGGGACCGTACGCGGCCCAGGCCGGCCGCGATCTCGGCGCGCCGGTCCGGGCGCACCGTGGCTGGGCTGTCGGTCATCGGCGGTACTCAGGAACCGTTCTTGAGGAAGTCGGGCACGTCGACGTCGTCGAAGAGCACCCGGCGGGGCGACTGCTGCGGGGCCGGCATGGTGGCCGGCGGCGCGACCGGGGCGCTCGGCTGGGCCGGCTGGTTCTGGTTGCTCTTGCGGGGCGGCTCGGCCGCCTTGTACGCCGGCGTGCCGCCGTCGAAGCCCGCCGCGATGACGGTGACCCGCACCTCGTCGCCGAGGGCGTCGTCGATGACGGCGCCGAAGATGATGTTGGCGTCGGGGTGGGCCGCGTCGGTGACGAGCTGGGCCGCGTCGTTGATCTCGAACAGGCCCAGGTCCGACCCACCGGCGATGGAGAGCAGCACGCCGCGCGCGCCGTCCATGCTCTGCTCCAGCAGCGGGCTGGAGATGGCCGCCTCGGCCGCCTCGACGGCACGGTTCTCGCCCCGCGCGCTGCCGATGCCCATGAGGGCGCTGCCCGCGCCGCTCATGACGCTCTTCACGTCGGCGAAGTCCAGGTTGATCAGACCCGGCGTGGTGATCAGGTCGGTGATGCCCTGGACACCGGAGAGCAGCACCTGGTCGGCGGTGCGGAACGCGTCCATCATGCTGATGTTGCGGTCGCCGAGCGCCAGCAGCCGGTCGTTGGGGATGACGATCAGCGTGTCGCACTGGTTGCGCAGTTCGTCTATTCCGGACTCCGCCTGCACCTGGCGACGCTTGCCCTCGAACGAGAACGGCCGGGTGACCACGCCGATGGTCAGCGCGCCGAGCTTGCGGGCGATGTTCGCCACCACGGGCGCGCCGCCGGTGCCGGTGCCGCCGCCCTCGCCGCAGGTCACGAAGACCATGTCGGCGCCCTTGAGCACCTCCTCGATCTCGTCGCGGTGGTCCTCGGCGGCGTTCTTGCCGACGTCGGGGTTGGCGCCGGCGCCGAGCCCGCGGGTCAGCTCACGGCCGACGTCGAGCTTCACGTCGGCGTCGCTCATGAGCAGCGCCTGCGCGTCGGTGTTGATCGCGATGAACTCGACGCCCTTGAGCCCAACCTCGATCATCCGGTTGACGGCGTTGACGCCGCCGCCACCGATGCCGACGACCTTGATGACCGCCAGGTAGTTGTGCGGAGGTGTCATCTCCGGTCCTTTCCCTTCGAGATTGGCATGGGCCGACCGGGTAGGGCCTGGCCAGACCAGCGGCCGACGACAGCTGTCACCAGCGAGGATCAGGGTTGAACCCTCACCCTCTACTAGAGGCTTACTGTTATGTCAACCACTGATCCCCTTCGGGGCAACGTAAGCGCCCTCACGCGATGAGCCAAGGACCCGCTCGGCGTGTCGCCGCCGGAGCGGGGCGGGTCACGTCGCCGGTTGAGCGGCCGGTCACCGCAGGGTAACCACGTCGGGCGCGCTGACGTCGATGGTGTCGGCCTTCCGGTCGAGCAGGGCGCCGGCCACCCGGGCCTTGTCCGCGCCCCGGGTCGCGTCCCCCCAGACCACCACCCGGTCGCCGCGCAGCCGCAGCGTGATCCGGGCCAGGCCCTCGACGGTCACGTCCACCAGCTCGGCGCGCAGCTGCGGGGTGAGCGCGCCGAGCACCTCCAGCGCCGCCCGGGTCGACCCGTCGTCCGGGCCCGGCTCGGCGAGCCGGACCACCGGCAGGCCGTCCGGCGGCCGCGGCACGCTCCGGAAGACCACGCCCGCGCGGTCGATCACCACGAACTGCTCCCCGCGCGGCACCGCCGCCACGCCGGTGCGCTCCGTCACCCGGACGACCAGCGTGTCCGGCCAGTCCCGGGTCACCACCGCCCGCTGGACCGCCGGCAGCTCGCCGACCCGCCGCGCGGTGGCGGCCAGGTCCACCCTGGCCAGCGGGGCGTCGTCGGGCACCGCGGCCGCATCGCGGACCTGCACCGTCGTGACCAGCTCGGCGCCCTCGACGCGGACCTCGCGCACCCCGAACAGGCCGGTGCCGAGCAGGGTCCAGGCGACCAGCCCGGCCACCGCGAGCACGCCCGCGGCGACCGCCCACGGCAGGGCCGCGCGCATCCGACGCTGCCGGGCCCGGGCCATGAACCGGCGGGTCGAGGCGGGGACCGCGTCGCTGCCGGCCCGGACCAGCTGCCACCGCCGCTGCGGCCCGCGCCGTCCGCCGCCGTCCGCGCCGGTGGTGCGCCCCCGCGCCGGACCGGGACTCATCCGGCCGCGGGCGCCGCGCCGTCCGCGACCGCGCCGCCGGCACCGCCGACGCCGGGGACGGTGCCGCCGATGGTCGTCGTCCCGCCGGCGTCGCCGCCGGGCGTCGTGCCCGCTGGCGCCGCCGGATCGGTGGTACGCGCCGAGAGCACGGCCAGCAGCTGGTCCCCCATCAGCGAGATCGGCGGGGCGCCCATGGTCACCACCACGTCGCCGGGGCGGGCCCGCCGGGCCACCTCAACCGGCGCGGCCTCCCACGAGTCCACGAAGACCTTCCGCTCCGCCGGCAACGCCACCGCCTCGATCAGCGCCGCCGATCCCTCCCCCGGCTCGCGCAGCTCGCCCGGGCCGAAGACCTCCAGCAGCACCAGCTCGTCGGCGATGGCCAGCGACTCGGCGATCTCCGCCTGGAGGTCGCGGGTGCGGTAGAGCCGGTAGGGCTGGAAGACCACGATCAGCCGGCCGTCGCCGGCCACCTCGCGCAGCGTCTGCAACGCCAGCGTCATCGAGGTCGGGTGGTAGGCGTACTCGTCGTAGACCAGCACGTCGTCCGCGACGCCCTTGCGCTCGAAGCGCCGTCGCACGCCGGGGAACGCCGCGAGCGCGCCCTCCGCCGCCTCCAGCGGCAGCCCCAGCAGGTACGCGGTCAGCACGGCCGAGGCGCTGTTGAGCCCCATGTGCCGCCCGGGCACCGGCAGCCGGAACTCGCCGAGCGACCGCCCGTCGATGCTCGCCAGGTAGCGCACGCCCCGGGCCGACGAGGCGATGTCGGTCAGCCGCAGGTCGGCGTCGGCCGCCTCGCCGTAGGTGTGCACCCGGCGGCCCTCCGCGCGCAGCGTCTCGGCCAGCCGCCGCCCGCCCGGGTCGTCGGCGCAGGTGATGATGAAGCCGTCCGGGTCGGTGAGCCGGGCGAACTCGGCGAAGGCCGCCTCCAGCGTGGCGAGGTCGCCGTAGGTGTTCAGGTGGTCGGCCTCGACGTTGGTGATGATCGACACGTACGGGCGGTAGATGAGGAAGGAGCGGTCGCTCTCGTCCGCCTCGACCACGAAGTGCTCGCCCGTGCCGTGGTGGGCGCCCGAGCCGACCTCGGAGATCTCCCCACCGATCACGAAGGACGGGTCCTGCCCGGCCTGCTGGAGCACCATGGTGACCATCGAGGTGGTGGTGGTCTTGCCGTGGGTGCCCGCGACCGCCACCGTCCGGCGGCCCGTCATCGCGGCGGCCAGCGCCTCGGAGCGGTGCAGCACGCGCAGGCCGCGCCGGCGTGCCTCCACCATCTCCAGGTGGTCCTGCGGGATCGCCGAGGAGTAGACGACCGTGTCGACGCCGTCGAGGTTGGACGCCTCGTGGCTCATGTGGATCGTGCCGCCGAGGGCGCGCATGCCGGCCAGCGAGGGCCACTCCCGCAGCTCGCTGCCGGAGACCCGGATGCCCCGGGTCAGGAAGAGCCGGGCCAGCCCGCTCATGCCGACCCCGCCCACCCCGATCAGGTGGATCGTGCCCAGGTCCTCGGCGGTGAGCGTGCCGGCCGGGGTGAACTGTGCGGTGTTCATGCCGAGTACCTTCCCGTCGCGGTGCGCCCAGTCACGGGGCCACCGTCGTTCGCGACTGCGGGGCTCGCAAGCTCACTCCTCGCGCTCACGGGCGCCTGCCTTTCGTTCGCGACTGCGGGGCTCGCAAGCTCACTCCTCGCGCTCACGGGGCCACCGCCTCCAGGACGAAGTTGAGCAGTGCCTCGTCGCCGTCGCGGCGGCCGTACGCGGCGGCGGCGGAGCCCATCGCGTGCAGCCGGTGCGGGTCGCGGATCAGCGGGATGATCGTCCGCTCGACCCAGTCCGGCGTCAGCTCGGCGTCGTCGACGAGCAGCCCGCCGCCGGCCTCCACCACGGGCAGCGCGTTGCGCTTCTGCTCCTGGTTGCTGTGCGGGTACGGCACGTAGATGGTGGGCAGCCCGATGGCCGCCACCTCCGCGCAGGTCATCGCCCCGCCCCGGCCGAGCATCAGGTCCGCCGCGGCGTAGCCGGCCTCCATCTCGGACAGGTACGGCAGCGTCACGTACGGCACCGGCAGGTCGGTGGGGACCGGCACCGGCTCGTTGCGGGCGCCGATCACGTGCAGCACCTGCACCCCGTGGCGGGCGAGTTCCTTCGCCGCGCCGGCGACCGCGAGGTTGATCGAGCGGGCGCCCTGCGAGCCACCGGCGACGAAGAGAACCGGCAGGTCGGGGCGGAGTCCGAAGTGGGCCCTGGCGGCGTTGCGCATGGCGAAGCGGTCCAGCCCGGCGATGCCCCGGCGCAGCGGCACGCCGACGACCCGGGCGTCGCGCAGGGCCTCGGCCTGGGCGGGCTGGTGCGGGAAGCCGGCCGCCACGTGGCGGGTGAACCTCATCCCCAGCCGGTTCGCCACCCCCGGCGGCACGTTGACCTCGTGAATCACGATCGGCAGCTCGCGTCGCCAGGCGGCGAGGTAGGCCGGCACGGAGACGTACCCGCCGAAGCCGACCACCACGTCGGCGCGCACCTCGTCGATGACCTTGCCCGCGGCGCGGGCCGCGGTCCACATCCGGCCGGGGGTCTTGACCAGGTTCATGTTCACCGACCGGGGCAGCTGGTAGGCCGGGATCTGCCGCAGGTCGTAGCCCTGCGGCGGGATCAGCTCGTTCTCCAGGCCCTTCGGTGTCCCCAGGCAGGTGATCCGGACGCCGGGGTCGTGTCGGCGCAGGCAGTCGGCGAAGGCGAGCAGCGGGTAGATGTGCCCCCCGGTGCCACCTCCCGCGAGCACCACCGAACGCAGCGGACCCATCAACGTCTCCTCTCGTCCGCCGACCCGCGGCGGGTCCGGGCCAGCCGGACACCGCGCGGTGCGGCCACATCGTCCGGCCGCCGCTCCCGCGACCGGGGCACGGACCCTCGGGCAGCCGGGGGCGCCGCCGGACGGCGGCGCCGCCCGGGAAGCGGCGGCAACGGGGCCCAGAGTAGTCGGACCCATCGGGCCGGCGGACGGGCATGCAGTGCTCTGGCGGCGTCGGGTTCGGCGCGGGCGAAGGAGGCGAGCATCCCGATGGCGGCGAGGGTGACGACCAGGGCGCTGCCGCCGTCGGAGATGAACGGCAGCGGCACACCGGTCAGCGGCAGCAGGCCGACCACCCCGCCGATGTTGATCACCGCCTGGCCGACCAGCCAGGTGGTCGCCGCCGCGGCGGCGAGCCGGCGGAACGGGTCGTCGACCCGGCGGGCGATCCGCAGCCCGGTGTACGCCAGCACGGCGAAGAGCGCCACCACCACGACGCACCCGACGACGCCCAGCTCCTCGGCGACCACGGCGAAGATGAAGTCGTTCTCCGCCGCCGGCAGCCACTGCCACTTGGCGATGCTCTTGCCGAGGCCGACGCCGAACCACCCGCCGTTCTCGATCGCGTACCGGGCCTGGGCGATCTGGTAGCAGTCCTCCAGCTTGCACAGGTCCGGCGGGGGCGGGTTGATGAAGGCGGTCAACCGGGCCAGCCGGTAGTTCTTCTCGCCCGTCTCGCCGGAGCCGGCGCCGAGCGAGGCCACCGCGACCAGCACGCCGATGCCGAGCAGGCCCACCGCGGAGAGCGCGGCGAAGACCCGCATCCGCACCCCGGCCGCCCAGAGCAGCCCCACCACCAGGGCCAGCAGGCAGAGCATCGTGCCCAGGTCGTTGTAGCCGACGAGGACGAAGAGCAGGCCGACCACGGGGAAGAGTGGGGTGGCCAGCTCGCGCCACCAGCCCAGCGCGGCGCCCTTGCGGGCGATCACGTGGGCCCCCCAGAGCACCAGGGCGAACTTCGCGAACTCGGAGGGCTGCACCTGGATGCCGCCGACGAAGAGCCAGAGCAGCCGGGCCTCGAGCGGGCCGATCCGGGCGGAGTCCTGGTTCGTCAGCCGGGCGTACGCGAGCAGCAGGTTGAGCAGCAGCAGCAGGCCGATGGCGGTGAACAGCAGCGGCCGGCCCAGCGTCCGGTAGGTCGTCGCCGGCAGCCGCTGGCACGCCCAGAACGCGACGATGCCGATCACCGCGAAGATCGCCTGCTTGACCAGGGACGTCGAGGCGTTGCCGTTCTCCGCGTAGTCCCGGACGCTGGTGGCGGAGAAGACCATGGTGAGGCCGATCAGCAGCAGCAGGCCGGCGCTGGACAGCAGCAGGTAGTAGGAGGCCAACGGCCGGTCCAGCAGCCCGCGCAGCGCGGCCAGCCCGCCCGCCGGGTCCAGCCCGCGCAGCACCTGGGGATCGGGATCGTCCGGTCCCCGCGTCGCGGCGGGCGCGTCGCGCGTACGCCTGCCTCCCGCCGACCGCCCGGAC
>NZ_WAAS01000152.1:0-15481 GCF_008806585.1 Micromonospora sp. AMSO12t | reverse complement strand
GTTAGGCCCGGGTGATCGTTAGGGCGTCGGTGGTGGGTGTCAGGTCGACGCTGACCGTGTCGCCGTCGCGGATCTGGCCCGACAGGAGTGCCTTGGCGAGTTGGTCGCCGATCGCCGTCTGGACCAGGCGGCGCAGTGGGCGGGCGCCGTAGATCGGGTCGTACCCGTGCTCGGCGAGCCAGACCCGGGCCGGCTCGGTGATCTCCAGGCCGAGGCGGCGGTCGGCGAGACGCTTGCGCATCCGGTCGAGCTGGATGTCGACGATCGCCCGCAGGTCGTCCCCGAGCAGCGCGGCGAAGACCACGATGTCGTCGAGGCGGTTGAGGAACTCCGGCTTGAAGTGCGAGCGGACCACCGCCAGGACACCCTCCCGGCGCTGCTCCTCGGCCAGCGTCAGGTCGCCGATCACCGACGAGCCCAGGTTGGAGGTGAGGATCAGGATCGCGTTGCGGAAGTCCACCGTACGGCCCTGCCCGTCGGTGAGCCGGCCGTCGTCGAGCACCTGGAGCAGGATGTCGAAGACGTCCGGGTGGGCCTTCTCGACCTCGTCGAGCAGGATCACCGAGTACGGCCGGCGGCGCACCGCCTCGGTGAGCTGGCCGCCCTCCTCGTAGCCGACGTAGCCGGGCGGGGCGCCGACCAGCCGGGCGACGGAGTGCTTCTCGCCGTACTCGCTCATGTCGATGCGGACCATGGCCCGCTCGTCGTCGAAGAGGAACTCGGCGAGCGCCTTGGCCAGCTCGGTCTTGCCGACGCCGGTCGGGCCGAGGAAGAGGAAGCTGCCGGTCGGGCGGTCGGGGTCGGCGACGCCGGCCCGGGCGCGGCGGACCGCGTCGGAGACCGAGCCGACCGCCTCGGCCTGACCCACCACGCGGGTGCCGAGCGACTCCTCCATCCGCAGCAGCTTGGCGGTCTCGCCCTCCAGCAGCCGGCCGGCGGGGATGCCGGTCCAGGAGGCGACCACGGCGGCGATGTCGTCCGCGCCGACCTCCTCCTTGAGCATCGCGCCCTCGGCCTGGAGCCGGGCCAGCTCCTCCTCGGCCTGCTTCAGCTCGTTCTTGAGGGCGGGAATCCGGCCGTAGCGCAGCTCGGCGGCCCGCTCCAGCTCGCCGTCGCGCTCGGCCCGCTCGGCCTCACCGCCGAGCCGCTCCAGCTCCTCCTTGGCCGTGGAGAGCTTGGTGATGTGGCTCTTCTCCAGCTGCCAGCGCTCCGACAGGACGGTGAGCTGCTCGCGCTTGTCGGCCAGCTCCTTGCGCAGCCGCTCCAGCCGCTCGGCGGAGGCGGCGTCCGGCTCCTTGGCCAGCGCCATCTCCTCGATCTCCAGCCGGCGCACCGCCCGCTCGATCTCGTCCACCTCGACGGGCCGGGAGTCGATCTCCATCCGGAGCCGGGACGCGGACTCGTCGACCAGGTCGATCGCCTTGTCCGGCAGGAACCGGTCGGTGATGTAGCGGTCCGACAGGGCGGCGGCGGCGACCAGGGCGGCGTCGGTGATCCGTACGCCGTGGTGCACCTCGTAGCGCTCCTTGAGCCCGCGCAGGATGCCGATGGTGTCCTCGATCGTCGGCTCGCCGACCAGCACCGGCTGGAAGCGCCGCTCCAGGGCCGGGTCCTTCTCGATGTGCTCGCGGTACTCGTCAAGCGTGGTCGCGCCGACCATCCGCAGCTCACCGCGGGCCAGCATCGGCTTGAGCATGTTGCCGGCGTCCATCGAGCCCTCGCCCTTGCCGGCGCCGACGACGGTGTGCAGCTCGTCGAGGAAGGTGATGACCTGCCCGTCGGAGTTCTTGATCTCCTCCAGGACGGACTTCAGCCGCTCCTCGAACTGCCCCCGGTACTGCGCGCCGGCGACCATCGCGCCCAGGTCGAGCGAGACGAGCTTCTTGTTCCGCAGCGACTCGGGCACGTCACCGGCGACGATCCGCTGGGCCAGGCCCTCCACGATGGCGGTCTTGCCGACGCCCGGCTCACCGATGAGCACCGGGTTGTTCTTGGTACGCCGCGACAGCACCTGGATCACCCGGCGGATCTCCGAGTCCCGGCCGATAACCGGGTCGATCTTGCCGTCGCGGGCGCTGGCGGTCAGGTCCACGCCGTACTTGGCCAGGGCCTGGTAGGTCTGCTCGGGGTCGGCGCTGGTGACCCGCCGGTCCCCGCCGCGTACGGACGGGAAGGCGGCGACGAGCGTCTCCTCGGTGGCACCGGCCGACTTCAGCGCGTTCGACACCGCGCCGCCCACCCGGGCCAGGCCGGCGAGCAGGTGCTCGGTGGAGGTGTACTCGTCGCCGAGCGGCCGGGCGATCTGCTCGGCGGCCCCGATGGCGTTGACGAACTCCCGGGCCAGGGTCGGCTCGGCGATGCTGGAGCCCCGCGCGGCGGGCAGGCCGTCGACCGAGCGCTGGGCCGCCCGGCGCAGCTCGCCGGGGTCGGCCCCGACGGCGCGCAGCAGGCCGGCGGCGGTCGAACCGTCGGTGTCCAGCAGTGACAGCAGCAGGTGCCAGGGCTCCACGGTCGCGTGGCCGCGCTGGTTCGCCAGCGCGACGGCACCGGTGATGGCCTCGCGGCTCCTGGTGGTGAGACGTTCCGTGTTCATGGGCTCCCCCGGATCGGCGTGTCCACTGGAAAGGACACAACCAGAGTTGAGCCTATTCCGCTCAACCCTGACCACGTGAGCTGACTCACACGTGTCCCGCGCGGCGGCCGAATTCTCCGGCCATGAGGTCCGGCCCCTGGCGAGCCGAGCCGTCCGCATCGGTGGCGGAGAAGCACTGACAGATCACTCAGCGACAGGCGCGTCCTGACTGGATCCGCAGGTGACGGCGGGGAGTAGCCTGACCGCGTGCGCGTACGTGTCGAACAGACCGCCCTGCCTGGCATCGGGGTCCGTCACGATCTGCTGACGGAATCCGGCCGCCGCCTCGGCGTCGTCTCCCACCGCAATGGCCGCCGTGACCTCGTCCTGTACGACCCGGACGATCCCGACTCATGTCAGCACGACATACCGCTGACCGACGACGAGGCGGAGGCGCTCGCCGACATCCTCGGGGCGTCGCTGATGCTGGGCCAGCTCTCCGGGCTGCGCGACCAGGCCGCCGGGCTGCTCACCGAGCAGATCGCCATTCCGGCCGGGTCGAAGTACGTCAACCGGAAGCTCGGCGACACGCAGGCACGCTCCCGTACGAGCGCCTCGATCGTCGCGGTGCTGCGCCACGGCGAGGTGATCGCCTCGCCGGACCCGTCCTTCCGCTTCGCAGCCGGTGACGTGGTGGTCGTCGTCGGGACCCGCATGGGCCTCGACGGCGTGACAGCCATTCTCGCCGACAGCGACCCGGACGGCTGAGGCGCGGATGCACCACACGACAACACTGCTCATCGAAGTCGGCGCGCTGCTGTTCCTGCTCGGCCTGCTGGGTCGGCTGAGCCGCCGGATCGGCCTCTCACCCATCCCCCTCTACCTGCTCGCCGGGCTCGCCTTCGGGCACGGCGGCCTGCTCCCCCTCGCCGCCAGCGAGGAGTTCTTCGCGGTCGGCGCCGAGATCGGCGTGATCCTGCTGCTGGTGATGCTCGGCCTCGAATACTCGGCCAACGAGCTCGTCGGCAACCTGCGCGCCGCGGCCCCCGCCGGGCTGATCGACGGGCTGCTCAACGCGCTGCCCGGGGCGGCGTTCGCACTGCTGCTCGGCTGGGACTGGGTCGCCGCGCTGGTGCTCGCCGGCATCACCTGGGTCTCCTCGTCGGGTGTCATCGCCAAGGTGCTCGCCGACCTCGGTCGCCTCGGTAACCGGGAGACGCCGGTGATCCTCTCGGTCCTGGTGATCGAGGACCTGGCCATGGCGCTCTACCTGCCCCTGCTGACGGCCGTGCTGGCGGGCACCGGCCTGCTCGGCGGCGGGATCGCGCTCGGCGTGGCGGTCGGCACCGTGCTCCTGGTGCTGGTGGTCGCCATCCGGTACGGCAACCTGATCTCCACCGCCATGTCGGCGAAGGACCCGGAGGCGCTGCTGCTCGGCGTACTCGGGATGACCCTGCTGGTGGCCGGCATCGCGGCGAAGCTCCAGGTGTCGGCGGCGGTCGGGGCGTTCCTGGTCGGCATCGCGCTCTCCGGGCCGGTGGCACACAACGCCACGGAGCTGCTCACGCCGCTGCGTGACCTCTTCGCGGCGGTCTTCTTCGTCTTCTTCGGGCTGGTCACCGATCCCCGGGACATCCCGCCGGTGCTGCTGCCCGCGCTCGCGCTGGCCATCGTCACCATGGCGACGAAGACCCTCACCGGCTACCTGGCGGCCCGCCGCGTCGGCATCGGCGAACCCGGTCGATGGCGCGCCGGCCTGGGGCTCGTGCCACGGGGTGAGTTCTCCATCGTCATCGCGGGCCTCGCGGTGGCAGCCGGCAGCGTCGAGCCGAAACTGGCGGCGCTCGCCACGGCGTACGTGCTGATCACCGTGGTGACCGGGCCGATGCTGGCACGGCTGCCCGACTTCGCGTGGTTCAAGCGCTGGCTGCGGCAGCGCGGCGCCGCGCAGCGGGCCCAGCCGGCACCCGTGGCGGACTGATCCACGTTGGCCGAGGGCCGCATCGACCGTACGGTCGGGTCGGCCCTCGGCCAACGGATGTCGAATTGCTCCGCGCGGGGTCTACCGCCGATCAGCGCTCCGGGTTACCGTTTCGCCCCAGCAGCCAGAGCTCGCGGGTGGCCGACGCCCGCGCGGGCTCAGAGCGGAAGGTTGGCCGGTGAGCGTGCAGGAGTCGACGTTCCACGGCTTCGCCAACCCCGTCGACCCGACCCCCGCCGAGTTGCGGGCGTGGGCCTACCAGCCGGACTCCGTACCGCTGACCTCGATGCCGCCGGACTGGGACCTGCTGGTCTCCGGTGACCGGCTGGTGGCGGTGCTCTTCGCCCTGGCCATGGACCCGGCCTGCCCGGCGCGCCGGTTCGCGCTGCACTGCCTCTACATCTACGCCGCCGACGGCATCCGGACGAACTTCCGCGCCCACCCGAAGCGGCGCTTCCGCAAGCTCGTGGAACAGGCCGAGCGCGACGGCGACGACCTGATGCGCACCTGGGCGTACAACAGCCGGGCGCTGCTGGCCCGCCCGGAACTCTTCGTCTACCGGGACTGGTGCGAGGGCGGCCTGGTCCGGGAGAACCGCCGCATCGCCTGAGCAACGCAGGCATCGTCCGACGACGACCGGGCCACAGCCCCGCACGGGCGTCCCGGCCCACACCCCGACGACGAACGGGCCGCAGCCCACGAGCGTCCCGGTCCGCGCCCCCGACGACGAACGGGCCGGGACCCCCCGTGGGTCCCGGCCCGCACGTCGGCGGAACGTCAGTGCTCCGATCCGCCCTTTTCGCGGCGTCTCGTCTCGTCGCGTCCCTGCTCGGTGCCGTGGTCGGCCCGGTCGGCGAACGCGCCGTTCTTGACCTTGTCGGTGAAGCGGCCCTCGGTGACCCGGTCGAATTTCTCCCGGACGTTCTTCGCCACCTCTTCGAGCCGTTCCTCCGCCTGCTGGGCAACCTTCCTCGCGGCTTCCGTCATGGCTCCCCCTGCCATTGGAGTCCGGATTAAGCGGGTTGGACCTGATTCGCAGATTAGCGGATCCGGTGCCTCCCCCGCCGGCAAACCGGCAACCGCGACGAGTGGAACACCAGGGGTGTCATCCGGGGGCGGAGACACCCGTGGTGTTCCACTCGTGGCTCAGGCGGAGCGGTGTTCGGCGACACGGCGGACACGACGCGCCTGGAAGGCCTGCCCGCCAGCAACGCGGGCGGTGCGGCGATAGCGGCAGCGACCGACGACGGCACACCCGGAGCCGGAGCCGGAAGGGTGCACGTTCGGGTGCGGCGGACCGGCGGGACCGGCAGTGGCGACCACGCCCGCCACCGGGCCGCCGAGCGGGACGGGAGGACGACCGCGCCCGCCGCGCGGGACGGAAAGACGACCGCGCCCGCCGCGCGGGAGCGGAAAGACGACCGCGCCCGGCCGCGGGAGAGCGGCCGGGCGCGGGAGGTGTCGTCAGCGCTCGGGGCCCCGGCGGGGACGCCAGACCACCAGCGCGGTGGAGGTGCGGTTGGTCGGCACGAGGTCGCTGCCCGGGAAGCGGGCCAGCGCCTCCAGTTCGGCGATCCGCCGGTACGCGGCGTCCAGCTCCGCCTCCAGCCGGGCCACCCGCTGCTGCGCCTGCTCCAGCAGCCGTTCCAGCCCGATGATCCGTTTGACTCCGGCCAGGTTGATCCCGTCGTCCTGGCTGAGCCGCTGCACCTCGCGCAGCAGCACCACGTCGCGGACGCTGTAGCGGCGCCCGCCGCCGGCGGCACGTCCCGGCTGGACCAGGCCCAACCGGTCGTACTGGCGCAGGGTCTGCGGGTGCATCCCCGCCATCCGCGCCGCCACCGAGATCATCAGCACCTTGGCCTCGTAGGCAGGGTCACCCGAGCCGACGAACTCGTCCGACATCCCGCTCACCTCCGCGTGCACTCCACCGAGCCGACTGAACACCGGGTCAACTGAATCGACGTACGCGCGCCTCGAGATGTTCCCGGGCGGCCGGCGGGGTCTGTGCGGCGAAGTCCTCCAACGCCGCTCGCGCCTCGTCGGACACCTTCGCGGGTACCACCACGTCGAGCGTCACCAGCAGGTCGCCCGCCTGACCGTCACGGCGGACCACCCCCTTGCCCCGCGCCCGCAGGATCCGGCCGCTCGGCGTGCCCGGTGGCACCCGCAGGGTCACCGTGCCGTCGAGGGTGGGCACCCGCAGGTCCGTGCCGAGCACGGCCTCCGCGAACGTGACCGGCACCGTCAGCGTGAGGTCGTCGCCGGTACGCCCGAACAATTCGTCCGGCCGCACCTTCACGTGTACGAAGAGGTCGCCCGCCGGGCCACCTCGCGCGCCGGGCTCGCCCCGCCCGGCCAGCCGGATCTTCTGGCCGTCCGCCACGCCGGCCGGGAAACGGACGTTCAGCGTGCGGGTCTTGGTGACCCCGCCGGTGCCCTGGCACTCGGGGCACTTCTCGTCCACGACGGTGCCCACGCCCTGGCAGTTGCGGCACGGCTCGGAGAAGCTGAACGACCCCTGGTTGCGGTTGGCCACCCCGGCCCCGTGGCACACCGGGCAGGTGCGCGGCTGGGTGCCGGGCTTGGCCCCGTTGCCGTGGCAGGTGTCGCACACCCCGGGGGCGCGCAGCGTCAGCGGGAGCGTCACCCCGCGTACGGCGTCGTCGAAGTCGAGGGCCACCTCGGCCTCGACGTCCCGCCCCCGGGCCGGGCCACGGGCCGCCGCCCCGCCGGCGGCGGGACCGCCGGCACCGCCCGAGAAGATCGAGCTGAACAGGTCCTGGAAGCCGGCCCCGCCGAAGCGGCGGTCACCGCCCCCGCCCGCGGCGCCCCCGAACAGGTCGGAGACGTCGAACGGCACGCCGCCGGGCTGGCCGGCGCCACGGGCTCCGCGCCGGAACGCCCCCGAGCCGAACAGCGACCGCAGCTCGTCGTACTCCCGCCGCTTGGCGTCGTCGCCGAGGACGGCGTACGCCTCGGAGGCGGCCTTGAAGCGCTCCTCGGCCTTCGGGTCGCCGGGGTTGTGGTCCGGGTGCGAATCCCGGGCCAGTTTCCGGTACGCCTTCTTGACGTCGTCGGCGGTGGCGGCCTTGTCCACGCCCAGCACGGCGTAGAAGTCCTTCTCGATCCAGTCCTTGGAACTCACCGGTCCACCCCCTTCCCTAGCTGGGGACCGACCGTCCCGCCGGCCCTCTGCGGGCAGGCGGGACGGTCCGGTCGTCGTTCCGCACTACTCCGGGTCGGCGACTGCGACCATCGCGGGCCGCAACAGCCGCTCACCGACCTGGTAGCCCCGACGCATCACCTGTACGCAGGTGGGCTCGGTGACGTCGGCCGAGGTCTGGTGCGCGACCGCCTCGTGCCGGGTCGGGTCGAACGGGTCGCCCTGCTCGCCGAACGGGGTGAGCCCGAACTTGCCGAGCGCCGTGGTGAGCTGGTCGGCCACGCTGCCGAACGGCCCGACCAGGTCGCCGTGCTCGCGGGCCCGGTCCAGGTCGTCGAGGATCGGCAGCAGCGCGGCGAGCACCGCACCGGTTGCCTGCTCGGTGACCAGACCCTTGTCCCGGTCCACTCGCTTGCGGTAGTTGGCGTACTCCGCCGTCACCCGCTGGAGGTCCCGGGTCCGCTCGTCGAGGTCCTTGCGCAGCGCCTCGAGTTCGGCGCCGAGCGCGCTCGGGCCGCCGTCGACCGGCTGGGCCGGGGCGTCCACCACCGGCGGGCCGGTCACCTCGGTCGCCTCGACCTCGATCTCGTCGACGACGACCTCGGACTCCTCGACCAGGCCCTCGGCCGGGGCGTCCGAGCCGGCGTCGGCGGCGGCCGGCTCGGACGTCTCGCTGATCTTGCGGTTGTCACGGATGACGACCCGCGGCCCGTCGCCGGCCTGCTCGGCGGGCGCGGAGCCACCCGGCGCCGACCCGGTCGCACCCGGGTCGGCAGCTCGTGGCTTCTCCGTCATGGGGCTACCTCATCCCTCTGCCGTGGTGCCGTGTCCAGGGACGGATCGTCACTTCTTGTCCTTGTCCTCGTCCACGATCTCCGCGTCGACCACGTCGTCCGCGCCGCCGGCGGGCCCGCCGGCCTGCGTACCGCCGGTCGCCCCGGCGCCCGCGGCACCCGCCGCGCCCGGACCGGCCTCGCCCGGCTGCTCGCCCTGCTGGGCGTAGAGCAGCGAGCCGGCCTCCTGGGAGACCTGCGCCAGCCGCTCGTGGGCCGACTTGATCTTCTCGATGTCCTGGCCGCCGAGCGCGCCGCGCAGCTCACCGAGCGCCTCGTTGATCTTGTCACGGGACTCCGCCGGCAGCTTGTCGCCGCTCTCGGCCAGGAACTTCTCGGTCTGCCACTGGAGCGCCTCGGCCAGGTTGCGGGTCTCGGCCTCCTCGCGGCGACGCTTGTCGTCCTCGGCGTGTTCCTCGGCGTCGCGGCGCATGCGCTCGATGTCGTCCTTCGGCAGCGAGGAGCCGCCGGTGATCGTCATCTTCTGTTCCTTGCCGGTGCCGAGGTCCTTGGCGTGGACGTTGACGATGCCGTTGGCGTCGATGTCGAAGGTGACCTCGATCTGCGGCACGCCGCGCGGCGCCGGCGGGAGGCCGGTCAGCTCGAAGGTGCCGAGCTTCTTGTTGTAGGCCGCGATCTCCCGCTCACCCTGGAACACCTGGATCAGCACCGACGGCTGGTTGTCGTCCGCCGTGGTGAAGACCTCGGAGCGCTTGGTCGGGATGGTGGTGTTGCGCTCGATCAGCTTGGTGAAGATGCCGCCCTTGGTCTCGATGCCCAGGCTCAGCGGGGTCACGTCGAGCAGCAGGACGTCCTTGACCTCGCCCTTGAGCACGCCGGCCTGGAGGGCGGCGCCGACGGCGACGACCTCGTCCGGGTTGACGCCCTTGTTGGGCTCCTTGCCGGTGAGCTGCTTGACCAGGTCGGTCACGGCCGGCATCCGGGTCGAGCCGCCGACCATGATGACGTGCTCGACGTCGGAGACCTTGATGCCGGCGTCCTTCACGGCCTGCTCGAACGGGCCCTTGCAGCGGTCCAGCAGGTCCTGCGTCATCCGCTGGAACTCGGCCCGGCTGAGGGTCACGTCGAGGTGCAGCGGGCCCGCCGCGCCGGCCGTGATGTACGGCAGGTTGATGTTGGTGGTGGTGGCGGCGGACAGCTCGATCTTGGCCTTCTCGGCCGCCTCGCGGAGCCGCTGGAGGGCCATCTTGTCCTGGCCCAGGTCGATGCCGTGCTCGCCGCGGAAGGTCTTCACCAGGTGGTCGATGATCCGCTGGTCCCAGTCGTCGCCACCGAGGTTGTTGTCACCGCTGGTCGACTTGACCTCGACGACGCCCTCGGCCAGCTCCAGCAGCGACACGTCGAAGGTGCCGCCGCCGAGGTCGAAGACCAGGACGGTCTGCTCCTTGGAGCCCTTGTCCAGCCCGTACGCCAGGGCCGCCGCGGTCGGCTCGTTCACGATCCGCAGCACGTTGAAGCCGGCGATCTCGCCGGCCTCCTTGGTGGACTGGCGCTGGCCGTCGTTGAAGTAGGCCGGGACGGTGATCACCGCGTCGGTGATCTGCTCGCCCAGGTACGCCTCGGCGTCCCGCTTGAGCTTCATCAGCGTGCGGGCCGAGATCTCCTGCGGGGTGTACTTCTTGCCGTCGATGTCGACGGACCAGTTGGTGCCGATCTCCCGCTTGACCGAGCGGATGGTCCGGTCCGGGTTCGTCACCGCCTGGCGCTTGGCGACCTCACCGACGAGCACCTCGCCGTTGCGGGCGAACGCGACGATCGACGGGGTCGTCCGCGAGCCTTCAGCGTTGGCGATGACGGTGGGCTCACCGCCCTCCAGAACGCTGACGCAGGAGTTCGTCGTGCCCAGGTCGATACCGACCGCACGTGCCATCTTCGCTTCCTCGCTTCATCACGTTGTGGGCAGGTGACGGGCGACGCCCGTCGAGCTGCCCGGCGGGCGTCGCCCGCAGCGACCCCACCACAAGTTGAGTGAACTTGACTCAATAGTGCCACGCCCCGCGAAATCGTCAAGTCGGGGTTGAGTCGACCCGACGCAACCCCAGGTTCGTACCGATCGGTTGTCTTCCCTTGCATCGGTCGGGCACGCTTTAGCGGTGACGACGCACGGCGATCCCGCCACCCCGGCCGGCACGCCCACCGTCGCAGCCCGCACCGGCCCCACGGACGCCGGGGAGGACCGGCCCGCCACCACCGGGGACGACAGCCTGCCCGCCACACTGGCCGGCCTGCGCGCCGCGATCGGGGCGGCCCGGTTCCCGCTCGCGCTGCCCTCCGCCGAGCCTGCCCGGCGCGCCGGCGGGAGCCTCACCGACCAGCTCGACGACTACCTGCTGCCCCGGCTGCGCCGGCTCGACGCGCCGCTGCTCGTGGTGGTCGGCGGGTCCACCGGCGCGGGCAAGTCCACGCTGGTCAACAGCCTGGTGCAGGCGCGGGTGAGCGCCGCCGGGGTGCTCCGCCCGACCACCCGCTCCCCGGTGCTGGTCTGCAACCCGGCCGACTCGGGCTGGTTCCGCCAGGGCGAGCTGCTGCCCGGCCTCACCCGCACCACCGAGCCCAGCGAGGACCCGCGCACCCTGCAACTGGTGACCGCCCCGGCCCTGCCCGCCGGGCTGGCCTTCCTCGACGCCCCCGACATCGACTCGGTCGTCGACGCCAACCGGGCCCTGGCCGGTCAGCTCCTGGCCGCCGCCGACCTCTGGCTCTTCGTCACCACCGCCGCCCGCTACGCCGACGCCGTCCCCTGGGAGCTGCTGCGCAGCGCCCGGGCCCGGGGCGCGGTCATCGCCATGGTGCTGGACCGGGTGCCTGCGGAGGCGGCCGACGAGATCGCCGCACACCTGTCGGAGATGCTCGCCGCGCAGGAGCTGGGGGCGGCCCCGCTCTTCGTGCTGCCGGAGACCTGGGTCGACGGGCAGGGCCTGCTGCCCGAGCGGGTCACCGCGCCGCTCGCCGCCTGGTTCGCCCGGCTGGCCGCCGACGCCGACGCCCGCGCCGCCGTGGTCCGGCAGACCCTGGACGGCGCGCTCGCCGCGCTGCACCCGGCGGTCGAGGGGCTCGCCGACGCCGCCGAGGAGCAGGTCACCGCCGCCGACGCGCTCGACGAGCGGGTGCTGGCCGCGTACCGGGGGGCGTACCGGACCGTCGGGCAGGGGCTGAAGGACGGCCGGCTGCTCCGCGGCGAGGTGCTGGCCCGCTGGCAGGAGTTCGTCGGCACCGGCGAGTTCTTCCGCACCATGGAGGCCCGCATCGGGCGGCTCCGCGACCGGGTCGTAGCGGCGGTCACCGGCCGGCCCGCGCCCGCGTCCGAGCTGCGGGACGCCATCGAGTCCCAGCTGGTGACCCTGCTGCGGGGCGTCGCCGCCGAGGCGGCCGAGAACGCGTACACCGGGTGGAAGGCGCATCCCGCCGGGGCGGCGCTGCTCGAACCTGAGCTGGCCCACCCCTCCGCCGACCTGCCCGAACGGGCCGAGCGGCTGGTCCGGGAGTGGCAGCGTGGCGTGCTGGAGCTGGTCCGCGCCGAGGGCGGCGACCGCCGCTTCGTGGCCCGGACGGCCGCGTACGCGGTGAACGCCACCGGGCTCGCCGTCATGATCGCGGTGTTCGCCTCGACGGCGTTCATCCCCACCGGGCTGGAGGTGGCCACCGGGGCCGGCACGACCGTCGCCGCGCAGACCGTGCTCCAGGCGATCTTCGGCGACCAGGCCGTGCGTACGCTGGCCGCCAAGGCCCGGGCCGACCTGCTGGACCGGGTGCGGGCCCTGCTCGACGACGAGGCCGCCCGCTACCTGGACCGGACGGCGCAGGCGCGGCCCGCCGCGGACACCGCGGAGGCCCTGCGCGGCGCCGCCAACCGGGTGGAGATCGCCCGCAACCGCAGCGACCTCTCCGGCGCGGCCGTCGCGGGCCCGCCCGGCACCGGGGACGGAGGGTCATGACCAACATCGTCGGGCGGATGCGCGAGGCGTTCCGCGGTGACCAGCGGGTGGACGCCGACGCGCTCGTCGCCCGCCTCGACGCCGTACGCCGGTTCCTGACGGTCGTCGACGGCCACCTGCCGGACGCGCGGCTCGTGTCGGCGCACACCCTCGTCGAGCGGGCCGGCACCCGGCTGGCGCTCTCCCGCGACCACACCGTGGTGGCCCTCGCCGGCGCGACCGGCAGCGGCAAGTCCAGTCTGTTCAACGCGCTCGCCCGAATGGAACTCTCCACGGTCGGGGTGCGCCGCCCCACCACCGGCGTCGCGCACGCCTGCGTGTGGGGGCCGCTCGACGGCGGCAACCGCCTGCTCGACTGGGTGGGCGTGCTGCCCCGGCACCGGTTCGTCCGGGAGAGCGTGCTGGACGGCGACGACGAGTCCGCCCTGCACGGGCTGATCCTGCTCGACCTGCCCGACTTCGACTCGGTGCAGCGGACGCACCGGCTGGAGGTGGACCGACTGCTCGGCCTGGTCGACCTCGTGGTGTGGGTGGTCGACCCGCAGAAGTACGCCGACCGCGTCATCCACACCAACTACCTGCGCGAGTTCCACCGGCACCGGGACGTCACCCTGGTCGTGCTCAACCAGGCCGACCGGCTGCCACCGGCCGAGCTGCCCCGGGTGCTGGCCGACCTGCGCCGGCTGCTCGACTCCGACGGCCTGGACGGCGTACCGCTGCTGGCGACCACCGCCGTCGACCCGGCGGGCATGGTCGGGCTGCGGGAGGCGCTCGAACGCACGGTGGCCGAGCGGCAGGCCGCGCTGCGGCGGCTCCAGGGCGACGTGGACGCGGTGGTGGCCGGGCTCGAAGAGCTGGTCGGCGGCGCCTCGCCGGCCGGGGGACCCGACGACGCCGCCGTCAGCGCGCTGCACCGGGCGCTCGCCGGCGCGGCCGGGGTGCCGGCGGTCGCCGAGGCGGTCGAGCAGGCGTACCGGCACCGGGGCGCCGCCACCACCGGCTGGCCGCTGGTGCGGGGCTGGCGGCGGCTGCGGCCCGACCCGCTGCGCCGGCTGCACCTGCCCGGCCCGGCCGCCGGGCGCGACGAACCGGCGGAGAGCCTCGTCGCCGCGACCTCGGTGCCCGACCCCACCGCAGCGCAGCGCGCGGCGCTCGGGCTGGCGATCCGGTCGGTGGCCGACCGGACCGGGGCGGACCTGCCCGCCGCCTGGCCGGCCGCGGTGACCGCCGCCGCCCGCTCCCGCCTCGCCGACCTACCGGACGCGCTGGACCGCGCGGTGGCCAACACGGACCTGGGCATGGACCGGCGACCGCTCTGGTGGCGGTTCGTCGGCGGCCTCCAGTGGCTGGTGACTCTGGCGGCGCTGGCCGGGCTGGGCTGGCTGGCGCTCGGCTACGCGCTGCGCGCGCTGGGCCTGCCGGCGCTGGAGCACCCGATGGTCGGCGAGGTGCCGCTGCCCACCCTGCTGCTCCTCGGCGGCCTGCTCGCCGGGCTGCTGGTGGCCGCCCTGACCAGGCCGATCGTCCGCTGGGCGGCCCGCCGCGCCCGTCGCCGGGCCGAGCGGCGCCTCACGGACGCGGTGGCGACGATCGGCGAGGAGCACGTGCTGACCCCGGTGCGGGCGGTGCTCGCCTCCTACGCCGAGGCCCGTACGGCCCTCAGGGAGGCCGCCGGCCGCTGAGCCGAAAATCCCGTCCCACGACAACCGCAGGTCGGCGGCGTGGCGGCGCGACGCGGGCCGGACGCTCGGGTCGCTCGTACCGTCCCGGGGCGGGCGGCGGCGTAGGGTCGGTGGATGGGAACGCCTCAGACCCCGTACGACGCGGTGCTGCACGCCGCCCGCGACGTGGCCAAGCTGGACAACGCCCTCGACGCGGAGATGCTCGGCGCGGCCCTGCTCGGCAGCGTCTACTCGGTCGCCGAGACCGAACGTGACGCCGCCGTCCGGGACTTCGTGGCCGGCTTCCTGGCCGCCACCTCCCGCCGCCGCTCGGCCGCGGCGACCACCATCCGTTCCGTGTTCGCCGCGCTGGTGCCCGACGCCGAGGGCACCGACCGGGTCCGCCCGGGCGCCGCCACCCCCGCCTGGGCCAGCCAGCTCGGCCGCGTGCACCTGACCGGCTGCTGGTCCTACGGCGACGTGTACGGCGACCAGACCTCCTACCTGGCGACCTTCGCCTACGACGACCCGGCCGGCGGTTCGGCGCACGCCGTGGTGACGCTGCTCGACCACAACATCGGCATCACCAAGGACGTCTTCGTCGGCGGGCCGCCCGACCGCATCCTCGACCAGGTCCGGCAGATGTGCGCCGGGGACGAGCTGACCTGGTTCCGCGACGAGGACCCGGCCCGGATGCGCGCCGAGGTGAACCGCCACCTGGCGATCACCGACGGCCTCACCGAGCTGCCCGGGGAGGGTTCGCTCGCCACCGACCGCGCCCTGCTCGGCGCCCGGCTGGCGCGGCTGCCCCAGGCCGCCGGAGCGGCCCCCGCGCCCGCCGTCGAGCCGCTGTCGGCCGCCGAGCGTACGGATCTGGTCCGCCGGTTCCTCGCCTCGCCCGAGGCGGCCCGGTTCGGCCTGGACGCCATCGACGGGGCGGAGCTGGCCTCGCTGCACTTCTGCCTCAGCCTGCTGCTGGACCACGCGGCCAGCTTCCCGGACGCCGACCCGCTGCGGTGGAGCCCCACCGTGGCCGGGCTGTTCCTGCTGGACTGGGTGCACCGGCGCGCGGTGCTGGACATGGACGACGCCGCGCTGCTGCCCCGGGTGCTGCGCGCCTGGGCCGGCTACGCCACCCGCAAGCGCGGGCTGCCCGAGCAGGCGGCGACGCAGATCGACACGGCCGTCGAGGAGATGGTGCCGGAGTTCGCCCGCCTCTACAGCACGGGCGAACGCCGCAGCCCCGCCACCGCCGCCGTCGCGCAGCTGATGGCCGACGGCGTCGACCCCGACGACCCGGCCGCCCTCGACG
>NZ_WAAS01000151.1:0-15502 GCF_008806585.1 Micromonospora sp. AMSO12t | reverse complement strand
GGAGCAGGTATCCGGGGTGCCGGGGGTGTTACTGCCCCCGGCAGGTCGGGTAGACGGCGGGTGCCCCCGCCATGCACGCGAACCGTGCCGTGGCCGACACGCGGTAGCGGGGCGAGGGAACGCAGGTACGACTCATCGCATCCTGAGGAGGACAAGATGAGCACGCAGGCTGCTTCCACCAGGCCGATGAACCGGCCGACGCAGGACGCGCCCAACCGGGCGATGCAGGACCGGGCCATGCAGGACCGGGCCATGCAGGAGACGCCCACCCGCCCGATGCCGATGATGCATGACGGGCACCGGGAGGCCATGCAGGCACCCGGCACGGAGACCAAGCCGTCGCTGCGTACGACCGAGTTCTGGGTCTACATCGCGGCCGTGATCGGCGTGCTGGCCGCCTCGCAGCTGGTCGGCCAGAACTCGACCGGCGTGGACATCTTCCGGGCCGACAACGCCTGGTTCATGATCACGCTGCTGACCATCGGTTACCTGGGTAGCCGCGGTCTGGCCAAGGCCGGCAGCAACTGGCGCAGTGGCGAGGAGCGCAAGGCCCGGCACTGACCGGGCGACGCACCACGGCAACGGTGGCCCTCGGGACTACGGTCCCGGGGGCCACCGTCGTGAGTGGTCCTACTCCTCGAAGCCGCCGAAGTCCTCGCCGTCGCCCTCGAAGGCGTCGCCGATCATGTCTCCGACGATCATTCCCCCGACGGCTCCCATCGCGGCACCGGCGACGACGCCACCCATGCCGACGCCTCGGCCGTGACCGTGCCCGTGCTTGTGACCGTGGCCGCCGAAGCCGTGGGCGCCGCGCAGGCTGCCGTAGCGGGAGGTGGTCTCCCGGAGCCAGCCGTCGACGACCTGGACCCAGTCCGTCTTGTCGGCGTCGGCGTGCGAGAGCCGGTAGTGGCCGAAGGCGTCGTGCCCGGGGGTCAGGAACCCGCCGCGCTTGTCGCACTCCAGGATGACCTCGACGCCGTGCGGGCTGGTCACGAAGGTCAGCTCGACCTCGTTGATGGTGCTCGCGTACTGGGGCGAGGCGAAGAACTCGATCTCCTGGTAGAACGGCAGCGTCTGCTGCGTGCCACGGATGTGACCGCGTTCCAGGTCGGCGTGCTTGAACCGGAAGCCGAGCCGCTGGAACGCCTCCAGGATCCGCTCGTGCACCGGCAGCGGGTGCACGTTGACCTGGTCCAGGTCGCCCTTGTCGACCGCCCGGGCGATGGCCAGCTCGGTGCGCAGCCCCATCGTCATGCCGCGCAGCCGCTGGCCGTAGACGTCGGTGATCGGCGTCTCCCACGGGACCGGGAGCTGGAACGGCAGGGAGAGCTGCTGCTTCGGGGCGAGCTGGAACGCGCCGCTGACCGGCAGCCGGTGGAACTCCATCACGCCGGCGTACTCGGTGTCACCGCCCTCGATCTCGACCCGGGTGACCAGGCTGACGACGACCTGCTCGACGTTGGCCGGGGCGTCCCCGCCCTGCAGGTTGACCTGCCCCTCGAGGGTCAGACCGGGGCGGGTGTTCGGGTTGGTCAGGACGGTGTCGACGCTCGGCCCGCCCACTCCGAACGCGCTCAACATCTTCTTGAAGACCATCGGAACTCCCGTGCAAAGACACCGCACTCCACCCTGGAGCCGGTCGCTGACTCGTCGGGACACTACGCGGAAGCGCTGTGAAGTGCCTGTGAGAGTGCACCACGACGGCGCAGACCGCAGGTGGACCGGCATCCCCGCGAGCCTCCCGGTGATCAGGACGCCATGGACCCTAAAACGGCGGGATAACGTCCATGGCGTCCTGATCACCATTGGACGGACCGTGGGCGGCGGTGCGGCACCACAGCCGTGCCACGAGACGCCGTCGGGGTCAGGCACCTTTCGGGCATGCGGCAGATCTGGGCAGGGGGTTGGGCGTGGAGGTTTCGGGCGTGGGGGCGAGCATCGGGCGTACGGGTCTGCCTGAGCCGCAGGCAGCGGTCCCACCGGAGGTCGCGGCTCGCCTGGCCCGGGAGTTGAGAGTCTGGCTGTGCACCCTGCGCCGCGACGGTTCGCCGCACGTGACGCCGGTCTGGTTCGTCTACGTCGATGACACGTGGTGGATCGGTTGCGGGGGCGAGAGCGTCAAGGCCCGCAACGTGGCGGCCGATCCACGGGTGTCGCTGGCCCTGGAGGGCGGGGAAGCCCCCGTCGTGGCCGAGGGTCTCGCCCGGGTGCCCCGAACCGACTTCCCGGACCCGATCGTCAAGGCTTTCGCGACCAAGTACGGAGGGTGGGACATCCGCGAGCCGGTCGCCCCGGAGAGCTTCCGGGTGTTGCTGGAGATCCCCGTACGACGCTGGTTGCTCGCGGGCGTGGCCCGTTGATTCGGCTCCCCGGGAAGCGGAGCGCGTCGCGCTGATGTCGTAGACGGCTCAGCTCGACAGCGCCGAGCCGTCTGGTAGCCCGCGCATCCGCAGGAGCGGGACGGTCAGTGCGGATCACGCCTTCGGGGCGGCGATCGCGGGAAGGTCTCCGGTGAGTGCGGCCACTGCCCGCTGGATTCGAAGCGGGGCCGCTGGATCGGTGCCGCCCATGAGGGCGACGTGGTGCAGTACGCCGACCACCGCCAGGGCCAGCGCCTCCACGTCGGCGCCGACGGCCACCCGTCCGAGTTGCCGCTCGGCGGCCAGGTAGCCGGCGACGGCACGCTCGACCGCCTGCAGGCCGGCGGTCCCACCGCCCAGCACCGTCTCGACCTGTGTCACCAGGTCGGGCCGGAAGGCCATCAGCCGGGCCAGTGCCAGCAGCGTCTCCATCGGCGTAGCCAGGATGGCCTGGTTGAGGTTGCCGGCGACCGTGCCGGACCCGGCGCGCTCCGGGAGGCCGGCCACCTCGCCGGAGACCACGAAGGACCGGTCGATCCAGTACCCGGCCAGGAAGTCGTCGAAGTTCGCGAAGTGCGCGTAGAGCAGCCCGGTGGCCACGCCGGCCTCGCGCGTCACGGCCCTGCCGGTGAGCCGGCTCGGTCCGTCTCGCACGATCAGCCGCTCGACGGCGGCGAAGAGCTGCTGCCGAATCTCCGGGATGGCTACTCCACGCGGCATGTCCGAAGTCTAGGCGGTGCCGCCGTCCCTCGTTGCGCCCGGTATGAACAGTCGCTCATACTAGTTTGAGCGAACGCTCATTCTGACTCGGGAGTGCTGGATGAAACGTGCAGTGATCGTGGGAGCGGGCATAGCCGGGCTGGCCACCGCGCTGCGACTCGGACGCGACGGATGGCACACGGTCGTGGTGGAACGCGCCCCCGCCCGACGCAGCAGCGGCTACATGGTCAATCTGATAGGCCCGGGCTACGACGCCGCCGAGCGCCTCGGCCTGCTCACCGCGCTGTCCGCGTATGACCTGGGTCTGTTCACCACCGTGCTCGTCCGCGCCGACGGACGGCCCAAGTTCACGGTGCCGTCCAGCCTCGCCGAGGCCGCCCTCGGCAACCGGGCCGTGTCGGTGTTCCGCGGCGACCTGGAGTCGACGCTGTACGAGGCGGTGCGCGACCGCGCCGACATCCGCTTCGGCACCACCGTCACGTCTCTGGACCAGGACACCGAGCGGGTGCGGGTGGTGCTGAGCGACGGCACCACGGAACACGCCGACCTGCTCATCGGCGCCGACGGGGTGCACTCCGCCACGCGGACGGCCGCGTTCGGCTCCGGCTTCCAGGTCGATCTGCCGTACGTCGTGGGCGCCTTTCCCCTGGCCCACCCGGTGGTGGGCGTGCCGGATTCCTCAGCCACCACGTTCATCGGCCCGGGACGCACGGCGGCGATCGTCAACCTGGGCCCGCGGCGATCGTCGGCGTTCTTCACGTACCGCAGCGCGGACCCGGCCGCCGACCTGCGGCGCGGCGCGGTGGAGGCGCTCGACGCGGCGTTCGGGGATCTCGGCGGGGGTGTCCCCGACGCGATCCGCCACCTCGGGAAGGACCCGGCCGGCGCCTACTTCGACGCGATCAGCCAGGTGGTGATGCCACGCTGGAGCACCGGCCGGATCGTGCTGCTCGGGGACGCGGCCTGGTGCGTCACGCTCTTCGCCGGGCACGGGGCGACCCTCGCGCTCGCCGGCGCGGACCAGCTCGGCGCCGCCCTGCAACGGCACGACGACGTGCCGGCGGCACTGACCGAGTGGGAGGCGGGACTGCGCCCGGAAGCCATGAAACGGCAGGCGCTCGCCCGTCGAGGAATGCTCCAGTACGCGCCGCCGAGCCGGTTCCACGTGTGGATGGGCGACGTGACCATCCGGGCGATGACCCTCCCGGGTGTGCGCGGTCTCGTCCGGCGCGGCATCGAGCGCGCGAACCGCAAGGCCGTGCCGTGACCACGAGCTCGGGCCGGTCAGTCGATTCCGACGACGATCAGCTCGCCCACCTGGCCCGCTAGCTGGTCGCGCGCCTCCTCGGGCAGCCCGGCGTCGGTGACGAGCACGTCGGCCTCGGAGAGCGGGGCGATGGTGGCCATTCCGATCGTCTCCCACTTGGTGTGGTCGGCCAGCACCACCAGGCGCCGGGCCGCGCCGACCAGGCACCGGTCGGTGCCCGCCTCCAGCAGGTTCGGCGTGGTGAATCCGGTGCGCGGGCTCATCCCGTGCACGCCGAGGAAGAGCACGTCGACGTTGAGGGCGCTGATCGCCGCCTCGGCCACCGGCCCGGTCAGGGCGTCCGACGGGGTACGGATCCCGCCGGTCAGCACGACCGTCTGGTCGGCGCCCGGGTGCTGGTGCAGGGCCTCGGAGACGGGGATGGAGTTGGTCACCACGGTCAGGCCGCGTACGTCGGCCAGCAGGGTGGCCAGCGCGGCGGTCGTGGTGCCGGCGGAGAGCGCGACGGCCATGCCGGGCTCGACCAGGGCGGCGGCCCGTTCGGCGATGGCCCGCTTCTCAACCCGCTGCCGCAGCGACTTCGCGGCGAAGCCGGGCTCGTCGCCGGGTCCGGGGCCGACCAGGGTCGCGCCGCCGTGGACCTTGTCAACCAGCCCCCGCTCGGCCAGCACCTCCAGGTCGCGCCGGATCGTCATGTCCGAGACGCCGAATCGGCTCACCAACTGGCTGACCCGCACGCCGCCGCGCTGCCGGATCATCTCGAGGATCGCGGCCTGTCGCTGTCGGGCCAGCATCCGGAGGACCTCCTTCGCGCCGTCACGCCGCGGACGAGCGGGCCGCCGCGGCGGCGGTCGGCGCCTCGCGGATGACGGCCACCTCGCCGGCCGGCACGACCAGGTCACCGGCGCAGGTCGTGCCGGTCAGCAGTTCCACACCGGTGGCGTCGAGCCGGGCGTCGGCGTCGGTGTGGTTGATGACGAAGAGCCAGGTGCGGTCGCCGGCGCGCCGCCGGACCACCTCCACCTCGGCGGGCACCCGCGCCGCCGGGCGTACCCCCGACTCGGCCACCAGCCGGGCCACCAGCCGGTCCGTCGCCGCCACGTCCAGCCGGGTGCCGACGTACCAGGCCGCGCCCGCGCCGACCGGGTGCCGGGTCAGCGCCGGCACGCCCGGCAGGGGCCCGTCGGCGTACGCGGCGAGCACCTGCGCGCCCTCGGGATGCAGCCACTCCGTCCACACGTCGGCGCCCGAGCCGTCGTCGAGGGTGACCCGCTCCCCCGCCCGCAGCGGGAAGAACTCCTCGACGCGGACGCCCAGCAGTTCCCGGAACGCCCCCGGGTAGCCGCCGAGGCGGATGTGGTCGTGCTCGTCGACGATGCCGCTGAAGTACGTGACCAGGGCGGTTCCGCCGGCCTCGACGTACGCGCGCAGCGCCGCGGCGTGCGCGTCGCGCACCAGGTAGAGGGTGGGCGCCAGCACCAGCCGGTAGCGGGACAGGTCGGTGGCCGGGTGCACGACGTCGGCGGTGATCCCGGCCCGCCACAGCGCGTCGTGCAGCGCGCCGAGGCGGTCGGCGTACGTGACATCGACGGTGGGGTGCGAGTCGAGCTCGGCACCCCACCACGCCTCGTAGTCGAACAGGATCGCCACCTCGGCGTCGACCCGGCTGCCGCGTACCTCGGCGAGGGCCCGCAGGTCCGCGCCGAGCCGGCACACCTCGCGGAACACCTTGGTCTCCGGGCCGGCGTGCGGCAGCAGCGCGGAGTGGAACTTCTCCGCCCCGGCGCGGGAGGCCCGCCACTGGAAGAAGAGGACCCCGTCCGCGCCGCGCGCCACGTGCGCCAGGCTGTTGCGGCGCAACTGGCCGGGGGCCTTGGCGACGTTGCGCGGCTGCCAGTTGACGGCGCTGGTGGAGTGCTCCATCAGCAGCCACGGGTCGCCGCCGGCGACGCCCCGGGTGTGGTCGGCCGCGAGGGCGAGCCCGACGTGGGCGCGCGGTTCGGCGGCGGTGAGGTAGTGGTCGTTGGCGACGACGTCCACGTCGGACGCCCAGGAGTGGTAGTCGAGGTACTTGATGCCGGTGCCGATCATGAAGTTCGTGGTGACCGGCTGGCGGACCAGGCGCGTGAGCACCTCGCGCTCGGCGCGCAGTTGGGCGCGCTGCTCGTCGGAGGAGAAGCGCAGGAAGTCGAGTTGCTGGGTGGGATTGGCGAAGGTCGGCGCCGTGCGCGGCGGGTTGATCTCGGCCCAGTCGCCGTAGCGCTGGCTCCAGAAGGCGGTGCCCCAGGCGTGGTTGAGCCCGTCCAGGTCGCCGTAGCGCTCGCGCAGCCAGCGGCGGAACGCCTCGGCGCTGACGTCGCAGTAGCAGTGCACGTTGTGGCAGCCCAGCTCGTTGGAGACGTGCCACATGACCACGGCGGGGTGGTCGGCGTACCGGGTGGCGAGGGCCTCCACCAGAGCCAGCGACCGCTCGCGGAACACGGGCGAGCTGGGGCAGTACGCCTGCCGGCCGCCCGGCCAGAGGATCGCGCCGTCGGCGCGCCGGGGCAGCGTCTCCGGGTGCCGGTGGGCCAGCCACGGGGGCGGGCTGGCGGTGGCGGTGGCCAGGTCGACCGAGATCCCGCCGCCGTGCAGCACGTCGATCGCCCGGTCCAGCCAGCCGAACTCGTACGCGCCGGGGGCGGGCTCCAGCAGCGCCCAGGAGAAGATCCCCACCGACACCAGGTTGACCCCGGCCCGGCGCATCAGCGCGACGTCCTCGGCCCAGGTGGACTCGGGCCACTGCTCGGGGTTGTAGTCGGCACCGAACCAGATGTCGTCACCCTGCCATCGCCGCATGAATGCAGAGCGTGCCCGGCCGAGACGGCCAAGTCAACACGTTCCAACATCGATCATCTTTACAACGTTTACCTCTCAACGGCCTTGTCGTGACGGGGTTGTCGGGAGATTGCCGCCCCCTTGACACCGCCCGGAGGACGAGTAGCTTGAGGCGCCACCGGCAATTCGTGTTCGCCAATGTGGATTCGCGATGGATCCGGGTGTGTGTTCACGATTGCCGGGACACCGCCACCGACGGCCCTCGGGCACCTCTTCATCCGCAGGAGGCACCATGTCCCGTCCCCGCACCCGAGCCGAGTACCTCGCCCGGCTCGTACCCCCCTCAGTGGCCGGCCTCAACCGTCGTTCGCTGCTGGCCGGCGCGGCCGGCACCACCGCGCTGCTCGGCACGGGCCTGCTCGCCGGCTGCGGTTCCGACTCCGGCGGCTCCGACGCCAAGACGGTGTCGCTGGGTTCCAACCAGTCCGACCCGAAGCCCAAGGAGGTGATCGCGAAGGTCATGGACGGCTTCCGGACCTCGTCCGGCCTCGAGGTCGCCGTCAACACCGTCGACCACAACACGTTCCAGGAGAACATCAACAACTATCTCCAGGGCAAGCCGGACGACGTGTTCATGTGGTTCGCCGGCTACCGGATGCGCTTCTTCGCCGCCCGGGGCCTCGCCGGTGACCTCAGCGACGTCTGGGGCAAGCTCTCCGGGATGTCCGACGCGTTCCGCAAGGCGTCGACCGGCGACGACGGCAAGCAGTACTTCGTGCCGTCGTCGTACTACCCGTGGGCCGTCTTCTACCGCAAGTCGGTCTGGCAGCAGAACGGCTACCAGGTGCCGAAGACCCTCGACGACCTGACCGCGCTCGCCGGGGAGATGAAGAAGGACGGGCTCACCCCGATCGCCTTCGCCGACAAGGACGGCTGGCCGGCGATGGGCACCTTCGACATCCTCAACCTGCGGATCAACGGCTACCAGTTCCACATCGACCTGATGGCCGGCAAGGAGTCCTGGACCTCCGACAAGGTGAAGAAGGTCTTCGACACCTGGCGCGGCCTGCTGCCCCTGCACCAGCCCGACAGCCTCGGCCGGACCTGGCAGGAGGCCGCCCAGTCGTTGCAGCAGAAGAAGAGCGGCATGTACCTGCTCGGCCTCTTCGTCGGCCAGCAGTTCGACGGCGCCGACCTGGCCGACCTCGACTTCTTCACCTTCCCCGAGATCGACCCGGCGATCGGCGCCAAGGCCCTGGACGCGCCCATCGACGGCTACATGATGGCCCGCAAGCCGAAGCAGGAAGCCAACGCCAGGAAGCTGCTGGAGTACGTCGGCTCGAAGGCGGCCGCGGACATCACCGTCAAGAGCGACCCGAGCACGCTGGTCGCCAACAGCGAGGCCGACACCAGCGGCTACAGCGCCCTGCAGAAGAAGGCCGCCGAGCTGGTCGGCTCGGCCACCGAGATCGCCCAGTTCCTGGACCGCGACACCCGCCCGGACTTCGCCTCCACGGTGATCATCCCGGCGCTCCAGCAGTTCATCAAGGACCCGAAGGACATCGACGGGCTGACGTCGAGCATCGAGAACCAGAAGAAGTCGATCTTCACCGACTGACGGCGAGAGGGTGAGGGCACCGTGTCCGACCTGCCCCTGATCCAAGCGGATCGCGCCGCGCCGCCGCCGGCCGCGGCCACCTCCACGGGTGGTCGCCGCCGGCGCGTACGGCTGCTGTCCCGCACCGACCGCGTGGTCGTCGCGCTCATGGTGGCCGTACCGCTGATGCTCGTCGTCGGCCTGGTCTGGCTGCCGGCGGGCGCCACCGTGCTGCTCTCCGGCACCGACTGGGACGGCATCGGCCCGGTCTCCGAGATCGAGTGGGTCGGCGGCCGCAACTACGCCGACGTGGTCCAGAACTACCCGCCGTTCGTGCCGGCCGTGCAGAACAACATGCTCTGGCTGGCGGCGCTGTTCGTGGTGGCCACCCCGTTCGGCATGTTCCTGGCCGTCCTGCTCGACAAGGAGCTGCGCGGCACCCGCTTCTACCAGACCGCGCTCTACCTGCCGGTGGTGCTCTCCCTGGCGCTGATCGGCTTCGTCTGGCAGCTGCTCTACTCCCGCGACCAGGGCCTGGTCAACGCCGTCCTCGGCACCGACGTCGACTGGTACGGCGACCCGGACGTCAACATCTGGGCCGTGCTGGTGGCGGCCGGCTGGCGGCACGTCGGCTACATCATGCTGCTCTACCTGGCCGGGCTGAAGGGCGTCGACCCGTCGCTGCGTGAGGCCGCCGCCGTGGACGGCGCGTCGGAGGGCCGGACGTTCTTCAAGGTGATCTTTCCGGTCCTGCGGCCCATCAACATCATCGTGCTGGTGGTGACGGTGATCGAGTCGCTGCGCGCGTTCGACCTGGTCTGGGTCATCAACAAGGGCCGCAACGGCCTGGAACTGATCTCGGCGCTGGTCACCCAGAACGTGGTCGGCGAAGCGAGCCGCATCGGCTTCGGCTCGGCGCTGGCCACCATCATGCTCGTCGTCTCGCTGGTCTTCATCACCGTCTACCTGGCGACCGTGCTGCGGGAGGGACGCCGATGAGCACCGCGACCGTGCCCCGGGAGGACCGGACCGCCCCCGCGACCGAACGCCGCCCGCCGCCGCGCCCGGCCCGGGTGGTGCTGCACGTGTTCCTCGCGGCGGTGGCGATCGGTTGGCTCTTCCCGATCCTCTGGGCCGTGCTGACCTCGCTGCGCTCCTACGAGTACACGGCCACCAACGGCTACGTCTCGCTCGGCGGGTGGACCCTCGACAACTACGTCACCGCCTGGCGGACCGCCGAGTTCGGCAAGCACTTCCTCAACTCCGTCTACATCACCGTGCCGGCGGTGCTGCTGACCCTCTTCCTCGCCTCGTGCGTGGCGTTCGTCATCGCCCGGTTCAGCTGGAAGACCAACATCGTCCTGCTCGGCCTGTTCACCGCGGCGAACCTGCTGCCCCAGCAGGCCCTGCTCATCCCGCTGTTCCGGCTCTTCACGCAGGTGCCGCTGCCGGCGTTCATGAGCGACTCGGAGCTGCTCTACGACAGCTACTGGGGGCTGATCCTGGTCAACGTCGCCTTCCAGTGCGGCTTCTGCGTCTTCGTGCTCAGCAACTACATGAAGGCGCTGCCGCGCGACCTCTACGAGGCGGCGATGGTCGACGGGGCGAGCGTCTGGCGGCAGTACTGGCAGGTGACCATGCCGCTGTGCCGGCCGGCTTTGGCCGCGCTGGCCACCCTGGAGGTGACCTGGATCTACAACGAGTTCTTCTGGGCTACCGTGCTGATGCGCACGGGCGACAAGTTCCCGGTGACGAGTTCGCTCAACAACCTGCGCGGTGAGTTCTTCACCGACAACAACCTGGTCTCGGCCGGTTCGGTGCTGGTCGCGATCCCGACCCTGGTGATCTTCTTCCTCCTGCAGAGGCAGTTCGTCCGGGGCCTGACCCTGGGGGCTTCAAAGGGATGACCATCGTCCACCTACGCCGTGCCCGGACCAGCCTGGTGCTCGACGTGCGGGGCCCGGGGCTGCCCCGGGTCGCGCACTGGGGGGCCGACCTCGGCCCCGTCCCCGACGGCGACCTGCCCGCCCTGGTCGACGCCACCGTCGCGCCGGTCGTACGCAGCAGCTTCGACGCGCCGACGGTGCTGTCCCTGCTGCCCGAGGCGTCCGCCGGCTGGGGCGGCCGGCCGGCGCTCGCCGGGCACCGTGAGCGCCGGGACTGGTCCACCGTTTTCCGGCTGACCGGTCTCGACGTCGCCGACGACGGCACCGGCTCCGCCCGGGTCACCGTCCGGGCGTCCGACGGCGGGGCCGGGCTGTCGCTGACCGTCGAGATCGCGCTCGACCCGACCGGCCTGGTGCTGCTGCGGCACCGGCTGCGCAACGACGGCGACACGGCGTACGAGCTGCGGGAGCTGACGCCGGTGCTGCCGGTGCCGGCGGTCGCCACCGAACTGCTCGACCTGACCGGCCGGTGGTGCCGGGAGCGGTCCCCGCAGCGGCACCCGTGGCCGATGGGCGCCTGGGTGCGCGAGGGCCGGCACGGCCGTACCGGGCACGACGCCACCCTGCTGCTGGTCGCCGGCACGGCGGGTTTCGGCTTCGGCCACGGCGAGGTGTGGGCGGTGCACACCGCGTGGAGCGGTGACCACGTGACCGTCGCCGAGCGGCGGCCGACGGGCGAGTCCACCCTCGGCGGCGGCGAACTGCTCACCCCCGGCGAGGTGCTGCTCGACCCCGGCGGGGAGTACGCCACCCCGCTGCTGTACGCGGTCTTCTCCGCCGACGGGCTGGACGGGCTCAGCGACGTCCTGCACACCCACCTGCGCGCCCGCCCGCAGCACCCGGCCACGCCCCGCCCGGTCACCCTCAACGTCTGGGAGGCCGTCTACTTCGACCACGACCTGGACCGGCTCCGCACGCTGGCCGACCAGGCGGCCGAGGTCGGGGTGGAACGCTTCGTGCTCGACGACGGCTGGTTCCGGGGCCGCCGCCACGACCGCGCCGGCCTCGGCGACTGGTACGTCGACGACACCGTCTGGCCGGACGGCCTGCACCCGCTCATCGACCACGTACGCGGGCACGGGATGCAGTTCGGGCTCTGGGTGGAACCGGAGATGGTCAACCCCGACTCCGAGGTGTTCCGGGCCCACCCGGAGTGGGTGCTGTCGGCACCGGGCCGGCTGCCGCCCGCCTGGCGCCACCAGCAGGTGCTCGACCTGGCCCAGCCGCCGGCGTACACCTACCTGCTGGAGCGGCTGGACGCGCTGCTCACCGCGTACCCCGGCATCGACTACCTCAAGTGGGACCACAACCGGGACCTGACCGAGGCGGGGCACCAGGGCCGCCCCGGGGTGCGCGAGCAGACCCTCGCGGTCTACCGCCTCCTCGACGAGCTGCGCCGCCGCCACCCGGGGGTGGAGATCGAGAGCTGCGCGTCCGGCGGCGCCCGGGTGGACCTGGAGATCCTGCGACGGACCGACCGGGTGTGGGCCAGCGACTGCAACGACGCCCTGGAGCGGCTGGCCATCCAGCGCTGGACGGGGCTGCTGCTCCCGCCCGAGCTGGTCGGCAGCCACATCGGGCCGGAGCGCTCGCACACCACCCACCGCGTGCACGACCTGGGTTTCCGGGCGGCGACGGCGCTCTTCGGCCACCACGGCATCGAGTGGGACATCGGCGCGATCGACGCGGCACAGCGCGGCGAACTGGCCGCCTGGGTCGCGCTGCACAAGCGGCTCCGCCCGCTGCTGCACGCCGGCCGGGTGGTCCGGGTCGACCACCCGGACCCGGCCGTCTGGGCGCACGGCGTCATCGCCCACGACGGTTCCCACGCGGTGTACGCCGTGGCGCAGCTGGCCACCTCGGTGACCCAGGTGCCCGGGCCGGTCCGACTCCCCGGTCTCGACCCCCGCCGGCGGTACGCGGTGCGGCCCGTCGCGGGCGTGCCCGAGCCCGCCACCCTCCAGCGGGCCGCCCCGGGTTGGCTGGCGAGTGGCCGTGGGGTGACGCTCGGCGGCGCGGTGCTGGCGGCGGTCGGGCTCCAACTGCCGGCGCTGCATCCCGAGCAGACCCTGCTGCTGGAGGTCACCGCCGCCGACTGAGCCGCTTCGCGGGCAGCGGTTGTCGTGCACGCCAACGGACGGTGTCCCCCTGCGCAGTGAGGCGCAGGGGGACACCTCAGGCAGAGAGGGTCACTGGCCGTGCAACCTCATGCTCGGCCACCAGCCGTACTCTGCGGGTCCCACGGTCCACGACTGCACCGGCGGGTTGAAGCCGCCGTCGGTCTTCGCGGTGAACGTGTGCAACCCGATGCCGTCGCTGGGGTACTGGTAGAGGACGGCGAGGTCGTCGCGTTTGTCGCCGTTGTAGTCGCCGGAGACAATCTTGATCCTGGCGAACTGGCCGAAGATGGTCGACGTCCAGGAGGCCAGCGGCGCCTCGAAGTTGCCGTCCGCCTTGGCGATCCAGGTGAACAGGCGCAGGCCGTTGTCGTTGAGCAGGACGGCGACGTCGTCGCGGCCGTCCCCGTTGAAGTCGCCGTCCACGACCTTCATCGAGGTGAGCGACGTGAACGGTGCGCTGTTCGGGGTCGACCAGGAGGTGTAACCGGTGCCGAACGTGCCGTCAGCCTTGCCCGGCCAGGTGATCAGCGCCATGGCCGTGCTGTTGTTGTACCGGTAGAAGAGGCTCGCGTCGTCCCGGCCGTCGCCGTTGACGTCCCCGGCGAAGACCGAGGTGGTCGTCCAGCTACCGAAGTTGGGCGCCTTCCACACCTCGACCGGTTCTTCGAAGCCCCCGTCCGGTCGGGCGATCCAGTTGAACCATCCCTCGTCGCCGTTGGCGTATCCGTAGAAGGCGGTCAGGTCGGTCCGGCCGTCGCCGTTGAAGTCACCGGAGGCCATCTTCATGTTTTCCATGTGGCCGAAGTTGTCGTCCGTCCAGGACCTGATCGGCGCGCTGTACTTGCCGTCCGGTCGGGTGATGAACGTATCCAGGTAGAAGTTGCCCCCGGCGCGCTTCGACATGACGGCGACGTCCCTGACGCCGTCGCCGTCGAAGTCGTCGTTGAAGACCTTGACCTGTTCCTTGTAGGCCCCGTTGCCGCCCGACCACTCGCCGAGCGGCGCGGTGAACGCGCCGGTGGAGGTCGCGGGGAACGTCTGCGGCGCGCCGTCGCCGGTGGCGTACACGTAGAGGAAGTTGATGTCCTCGTACTGGTCGAGCGCCGGGCCCTGCGGGATGTTCGCGGTCAGCCAGGAACCGAGGTCGTCGACGCGGGTCTCCACCGCCTCGCGGCGCGTCTCGGTCTCGGCCAGGCACCCGCCCTGCCAGGACGTGTGGTGCAGGGCCACGAGCTGCGGCTGGCCGTTGACCATGCGGACGGTCGGCCCGCCGAGGTCACCGCGGCAGATGGCGGCCTGCCCGCTGCCCAGGATCGCCAGCGTGCCGGCGTTCACGCCCTGCACGGCGAAGGTGCCGGTGTGCAGCTGGTCCGGCACCCAGGTGGTGGCGGTGCGACCGAAGCCGGCCACGGTGAGCTGCTCGCCCACGGTGGGGGCGGCGCCCAGCGGCACCGGAGCCGCGTCGACCCGCGCGGCGAGCCGGACGAGCACCACGTCACGGTTGGGGTGCGGCACGATCCGGAAGACCGGAACGACCGCGCCGCTCGACGCGGTGAGGTCGGAGCGGCCCACGGTCACGGTGGCCGGCTTCGCGGGCGTGCCGGCGACGACCGGCTGGCCGTCGACGCTGAAGCAGCTCTTGGCGGTCAGCACCCACCACGGGTCGACCAGCGCGCCGCTACAGGCCTTGAGGCCTGGCCCCACCTCGATCTTCGCGGCGAACGCGAAGGAGCCGTCGCTGACGGCGGCACCTCCGGTGACGGCCTGGGCCGGCGAGACGCCGATGAACCCGGCCAGCAGGGCGGTGGCGAGCAGGCCGGCAATCCGGGCTGTCCGCCGACGGTACGACGATGGCACAGACGATCCCTTCCGGATCAACTGGCGGGGGCGATGTACGACAGCGACGACGACAGGCGTCGAAGCGCGACTATGGTGTGCCGGACGACGCTCTCATGGGCGGCCGGCGCGTACAGCCAGGCGTGGCACCATGCAGACTCGTGCCCAACCGTGTGGCTGGGCACGATCGCGAACGATCATGCACGACAAGGACCCCCGTGTCCCTTGCGGACTCGCGACCACCAGAAGGCGATTGCAGGGTCACCGTAGGCATTCCCGCCTTCGGTTGCTGCCCACTCAACGGTGCGGTATCCCACATCGTCGATGTCTTGCGTCGTCTCCGATCCGCCCCTATGGTCAGCGGCCTCCCGGGGGCGGCGCATCGGGCCGGCCAGCCCCGACCCGTCCGGCGCCCTGCGACCGCCCGTGCGGCACCCCGGCTCTTCGCCGATGTCACGAGGAAGAAAGGTGGCCGGGCCCGCGCGGGGCCCGGCCACCGGTGGTACGGGGAATCTCAGCTCGCGGTGCAGGTCACCGCGGGGGTGGCGTTGGTGCCGTTCCAGCTGGCGATGAAGCCGAAGCTGGTGCTGGCGCCGGCGCCCAGCCGGCCGTTGTAGTCGGCGTTGCGGGCCGTGACGGTCGACCCGCTGCTGCTCAGGACGGTGCTCCAGGACTGGCTGACGGTCTGGCCGTTGGCGAACGTCCACTTCGTCGTCCAGCCGGTGATCGCCGCCGAGCCGGCGGTCACCTTCACCTCACCCTGGAAGCCGCCCTGCCACTGGTTGCTCACCGTGTAGGTCGCCGTGCAGCCGCCCGGCGGCGGGGTGCTCGGCGGCGGG